>JASGGG010000008.1:0-60385 GCA_047605165.1 Nocardioidaceae bacterium | reverse complement strand
GGCATCGACATGTTGGCACTCGTCTACCACGGTCCCGGCGAGAAGGCCTGGGAAGAGGTTCCCGACCCCGTCGTCCAGCAGCCCACCGACGTGATCGTCCGCGTCGAGACCACCACGATCTGCGGCACCGACCTGCACATCCTCAAGGGCGACGTGCCAGCGGTGACACCCGGCCGGATCCTCGGCCACGAGGGCGTCGGCACCGTGGTCGAGACCGGCTCCGCCGTCCGCAACTTCCAGGCCGGCGACCGGGTCATCATCTCCTGTGTCAGCGCCTGCGGTTCCTGCGACTACTGCCACCGCGGCCTCTACGCGCACTGCCTGGCCGAGGAGGGCGCCAGCGGCATCGGCTGGATCTTCGGCCACCTCATCGACGGCACCCAGGCGGAATACGTGCGGGTGCCCTTCGCGGACAACTCGCTCTACAAGGTGCCCGACGGCGTGACCGACGAGGCCGGCGTGATGCTCTCCGACATCTTGCCCACGGGCTTCGAGATCGGCGTTCGCTACGGCAAGGTCGAGCCCGGCAATGTCGTCGCCGTCATCGGCGCCGGCCCGGTCGGTCTCGCCGCGATGATGACGGCCGGCCTGTACGGCGCGTCGCGGGTCGTCGCGATCGACCTCGATCCGAATCGTCGCGACCAGGCGCTGGCGTTCGGCGCGACCGACGCCGTCGACGCCGCCGCGTCCGACTGGGTCGAGCAGGTCAAGGCGCTGACCGATGGCCTGGGCGTCGACGTCGCCATCGAGGCGGTCGGCGTACCTGCCACGTTCGAGGCGTGCACGAAGATCGTGCGTCCCGGTGGCTCGGTCGCCAACGTCGGTGTGCACGGCAAGCCGGTCGAGCTTGCCCTTCAGGATCTGTGGATCCAGGACATTGCGATCACGATGGGTCTGGTGAGTACGTCGACGACGCCGATGCTGCTCAAGCTCGTCGCGCAGCACAAGCTGGCGGCAGAGCGGTTCGCGACCCACCACTTCGACTTCGACCAGATGCTCGACGCCTACGAGACGTTCGGCAACGCCGCGGACACCAAGGCGTTGAAGGTCGTGATCAGCCGCTGATGTGGGTCGTGGCCTGGTCTGGCGGTGCCGACTGCCAGGCCACTCAGATCAGCCGACCGAAAGGACGAGCGACACCTACTGGACGGTCCGGCGTACGAAGCCGGTCTCGTACGCCAGCACCACCGCCTGCACCCGGTCACGCAGGCCGAGCTTTGCGAGCAGTCGCGCGACGTGGGTCTTGACGGTGGTCTCCGCGACCACGAGCTCCTCGGCGATCTCGGCGTTGGACATGCCCTGGGCGATCAGGCGGAGCACGTCCCGCTCGCGCTCGGTCAGCGTTCGGAGTGCGGCGGGTACGCCGACGGGCGGCTCGTCGGGCAGCTCGGTGAAGCGCTCCACGAGCCGACGGGTGATGGCGGGCTCGATGAGTGAGTCGCCTTCCGCCGCGGCGCGTACGGCGGCGAGCAACCGGCTCGACGGGGCGTCCTTGAGCAGGAAGCCGACCGCGCCGGCGCGCAGCGCGCGGAAGACGTACTCGTTCTGGTCGAACGTCGTCAGCACCACCACGCTGGGCGGGTCGGGCCGCGCGAGGATCTGCTCGGTTGCGGCGAGCCCGTCGAGCTCAGGCATCCGGATGTCCATGAGCACGACGTCGGGCGAGAGCTCACCGACCTTGCGCACCGCCTCGGCACCGTCGGCAGCCTCGCCGACGATCTCGATGTCCGGCTCTGCCCCGAGGATCACGGCGAACCCGGTGCGCAGCAGTGCCTGGTCGTCGGCGATGAGGACACGGATCTGCACGTGCTCATTGTGCCTTTCGGAGCTCGTCAGGGACTCATCCTTGAGGACGACAACGTCGATCCAGGTTCGTCCTCAGTGCGGACGCCGACGACAGCTCGCGCTCCCTACCGTCGAGACATCGAGTCCCGACTGAAAGGAAAGAGCGATGGGGTACGAGGTCAAACACGGGATATTCAAGGGGGTACGCATCGGCGACGCCGTGCTCGCGGTGGCGCTGACCGCTGTCGGCGTGCTGCTGATGCTGGGCAACATCCACGACACGACACCTGATGCGACCGCGGCGCTGAAGGCCGAGAATCTCCAGCACGCGATCACCTCCGACAGCTGGCTGATGCTGCCGGTCTTCGCGCTGGTCACGGTGCCGATCCTGTGGCGCCGCCGCAACATCCTCGCGGTCGTCGGCGTCACCGCCGCGGCACTCGCCGTGCACGTGGTCGCCTTCGACTGGGTGGTGCGCTGCGGCGCGGGCCTGCCGTTGGCGTTCGCACTCGCATACGGGGTGGGTCGGCTGGTCAACGACCGGGGCGTCTCGATCGCCGGGTTCGCCGCAACGCTGGTCGTCCAGCTCTTGGTGCTGATCCGCGACGCGGCGGCCGGCATCGAGATCCTCCCCGTCACCGCGGTCCTCGGGGCGGCCTGCTGGGGTGCCGGAATTCTCGTGACGAGGCTTGTCGTCAAGCGGGTCGGGGCGCCTACGCTTGACGCTGAGCCGGTACGCGGCTGAAGGGGAGCGGTCTTATGAATGGGGTCTTCCGCGGGGTCCGGTGGCCGGACTGGTTCCTCGCGGGAGTCCTCACCGCGTTGGGCGTCTTCCTGATGGTCGCCAACACCCAGATCACCGACGCCGAGGTCGCGCGCGAGATCGAGAGCGGGTCGATGCAGCACCCGATGAGCTCGCACTCCTGGTGGATGCTGCCGGTCTTTCTGGTGGCCACGGTCGCGGTGCTGTGGTGGCGGCGCAGCGCGATCGCGGTGACTCTGGTGGCGCTGCTGGCGATGAGCATGCACGACGTGCTGTTCGGCTGGATCACCCGTTGCGGCGCTGGCTTGCCGCTGCTGTTCGTGCTCGCGTTCCTGGTCGCGATCAGCTACGACGGCAGGCGAGCGTGGCTCGGGCTCGGTCTGGTCGGCCTGCTCGCGGTCGCAGTCGGCATCCTCGACGCGACCACTGGGTCCGGGGTGATGCTGCTCTCGCTGCCCGTCGCTCTCGGCGTGTTCGTGATCGGGCGTGCCGTTCGGCACCGGATGAACCTCTCCCGGCAACTGCGCCGGCGCAACGAGGAGCTGCGGCAGTTGCGCGACGATCGGGTGCGACTGGAGGTCGCCGACGACCGGGCGCGACTCTCCCGTGAGCTCGACGGGCTGCTGCAGAGCCGTCTCGAGCAGCTCACCCAGGCCGCGGAGTCGGCCGACGGGCTGGACGCGGACCAGTCCCGGCAGCTTCTCGCCGACATCGAGGCGGATAGCCGGCGCACCCTGGACGACATGCGGGAGGTCGTCGGCCTGCTGCGCGGCGGTGACATCGCCTTGGCGCCCGTCCCCACGGTGGCTCACCTCGACGCGCTCCTGGCCCGCCGAGCCACCGGAGCCCGGCTGACGGTGACCGGTGACCCGCGGCTGCTTCCGGCCACGGTCGAGCTCTCGGCCTATCGCATCGTCGAGCACCTCCTGTCCGCGCTGACCGAGGCCGACGGGGGGCGTACCGGGGTGGCGGTGGATGAGCTTCGAACCCGACGCACTCGAGATCCGCGTGACGGGACCAGTCGACAAGACGGCCAACCTCCGCGCGGCCGTCGCTCGCGCCAAGGAGCGCGCCGCGCTGCACAACGGCTCTTTCGAGCTCCGCGTCAGCAGAGGAACCGCCGCCGCGGTCGCGTTGCTGCCGGTCGGAGGCTGAGTTGGCGGGGCTGGCCAGCATGGCCGCCGCGGCGCTGGCGCTGGTGTGGTTCCGCCGCCAGCCGGTGCTGGTGGCGGTCGTAGGCCTCAGCCTGCTGCTGGTGTCAGCGAGGATCGCCGACACCGACGACGCGCTCGGGCTGGTGGAGCTGGCCGTTGCGGCGGCTCATTTGGCGCTGCTCGCGGCGAATTGCCGGGGACGTCGGGCGGTGTTCGGTGCCGTCGGCGCGATGGGCTGGCTGGTCGCGCTGTATCTGGTGACCGCCGACCGCACTATCGGGCTGGCGATGTTCACCGTGCCGGCCTACCTCGCCGGGATGGTGTTGCGGATGCGTCAAGACACCGCTGACGAGCTCGAGGCCCGGGGTCGCGAGCTGGAGCACGAGCGGGAGCTGTTCGCCCAGCTCGCGCTGCAGCACGAGCGGGCCAGGATCGCCTCGGAGCTACACGACATCGTCGGGCATGCGATCAGCGTCATGGTCGTTCAGGCGGCGGCCGGGCAGCGCCTGGTGGACACCGATCCGGAGAGGGCGAAGGACGCGTTCGCGGCGATCGCCGAGTCGGCGCGGCAGGGCAAGCGTGATCTCGAGCGGCTGATCGAGCTGCTCGGCGGTACTCAGGTGGAGACGCCCGACCTCTCCCTGATCGACGAAGTCGTACGCCGCGCCGCCGGCAGCGGTCTCGACGTCGTGTGCCGGTTCGAGGGAGATCGCGGCGGCGTGTCCGCAGGAGCGGCCCACTTGGCGTTCCGGGTCGTCCAGGAGGGGCTGACGAACGCCCTTCGGCATGCGCCGGGCGCGGCCGTCCAGGTGTTGGTGGCTGCGCGGGGTCGTGACCTCACCGTGCGCGTACACAACTCGCCGCCTCGGCAGACACACGATCGGCCTCGAATCGTGGGGCTGGGGGCAGGACTGCTCGGTCTCCGTGAGCGGGTGACCGAGGCGGGCGGGGAGTTGACGTCGGGCCGCGCCGTGGACGGTGGCTGGGAGCTGTCGGCGGTGCTGCCCGCGGCCGCCTGTTGAGCGCCGGGTTGTTTCCCATGTTCTCGTGGGATCCATCCGCTTCGCCGACGAAATTTCGTTAGTGAGGTGGATCCATCGTGCGTGAAGTGGGCGAGGTGGCGGGAGGCGGCGGCGTGTCGCTGGACACAAGCATACTCAGTATGCATACTCGGTATCTATGTCGATCAAATACGGCCTGCTGGCTCTCCTGGAGCGAGAGCCTATGTACGGCTACCAGCTGCGTTCGGAGTTCGACTCCACGACGGGATCCACCTGGCCGCTCAACGTCGGGCAGGTCTACACGACCCTGACCCGGCTCGAGCGCGACGGGCTGGTGTCACCGGGCGAGACCGACGACGAGGGCCGCGTACGCTACTCGATCACCGAGGAGGGTCGCGTCGAGCTCACGCGGTGGTTCGAAAGCCCGGTCGCCGCCAGCGACCGGCCCCGCGACGAGCTGGCGATCAAGCTGGCGCTCGCGGTCACCGTACCCGGCGTCGACGTCACCGAGGTGATCCAGCGACAGCGGGCCGCGACCATCGTCGCGATGCAGGACCTCACCCGGCTCAAGGCCACCGGGGAGAGCGACCTGTCCTGGTCGCTGGTGCTGGAGTCGATGCGCTTCCAGGCCGACGCCGAGATCAAGTGGCTCGACCACTGCGAGTCCCGCCTCGCGCGGGCCGCCCGCGAGCGCGAAGCCGCCGAGCAATCCGGGCCGGCCACCCGCCGTACGCCGACCAAGGGAGCCAAGCGATGAACACCCCCGCCCTCGAGATCATCGACGTCAGCCGCATCCACGGTCGCGGCGACGCCGCCGTCCATGCGCTGCGCGGCCTCCACCTCGAAGTCGCGCCCGGCGAGCTCGTGGCCGTGATGGGGCCCTCGGGCTCCGGCAAGTCCACGCTGCTCAACCTGGCCGGCGGGCTCGACCAGGCCACGGCCGGGCGGGTCCGTGTGTACGGGGAGGAGCTCGGCTCGCTCTCCAAGTCCGCGCTTGCCGCGATCCGGCGCCGCAAGGTCGGCTACGTCTTCCAGGACTACAACCTGATCCCCAGCCTGACCGCCGTCGAGAACGTCGCGTTGCCGCTGGAGCTCGACAAGATGCGCAGTGCTCGTGCTGCCAAGCTGGCCCGTGAGGCGTTGGACGAGGTCGGGCTCGACGGCCTGTACGACCGCTTCCCCGACGACATGTCCGGCGGTCAGCAACAGCGTGTCGCGATCGCCCGTGCGGTGGTCGGCGACCGGGCGCTGATCCTGGCCGACGAGCCCACCGGCGCCCTCGACTCCGAGACGGGGGAGGCCGTACTTGCTTTGCTACGCAGCCGTTGCGAGCGCGGCGCGGCAGCGTTGCTGGTGACTCACGAGGCCCGGCACGCGGGCTGGGCCGACCGCGTGGTGTTCCTGCGCGACGGTGCCGTGGTGGACGAGGCCGGTAGCCGCCTCGACCCCGCCGGATTCACGGCAGGTGTGTGATGAAGGCCTGGCGACCCGCGCTCCGGATGGCCCGGCGCGATCTGCGCCGCCACCCCGTACGCGCCCTCCTCACCAGCCTGCTGGTGGCTCTGCCCGTGCTCGCGGCCACGATCGCCGGTCTGGTTGCGAGCAACAACCAGGCCTGGGACGGGGAGCGGGCGGCGATCGCGACCATGGGCGCGGCCGACGGCACCTTGGTCGTGTCGAAATTCTCCGCGATCAAGCCCCGATCGGTGCTGATCGGCGGAGACCCGAGGCCGGTCTCAAACGCCGTGAAGCGGCCCCGGGCACAGGTGGACCTGGCGTCGCTGCTGCCTGCGGGGAGCCGATGGATTCCGGCTGTCGCGTACGACTACCGCACGCTGAGCACGGGTGGCCAGATCAGCCTGACTCAGGCAGACCTGCGGGATCCGCTGACCGCCTCGGTAGCTGTCCTCGACCGCGGCCGGGTGCCCACCGAGGCGGGTGAGACGGCGGTGCCGACGAGCGTCGCCAAACTGCTTGGCATGCTCGACCCGGACGGATCCGTACGCACCGGCCAGACGCTCGGGTTGGCCGATGGCACCACCTTGCAGGTAGTAGGCACCGTGCGTTGGGGTGACCGGGGAGGCGACCAGCTCAGCGCCGTTGTCGCCCCCGGGACGGTCAACGCGATTCCCGGCCACTACCTGGTCGACCTGCCGAAGCTGGACCGCAGCCAGACCAAGGACCTCGTGGCCAGCTTGGCCGAGGCCGGTGTCGGACTCCAGCCGCGCGACTCGATCCTGCACCCACGTGCCTGGAGGCTGCCGGACGACGGGTCTTCCTTCGATCCCGCTCCCTTCCTGATCGGCGCGCTGATCATCCTGGTCGGGCTCGTCGAGGTGGTGCTGCTCGTCGGCGCGGCGTTCTCGGTGGCCGCGCGCCGGCACGTACGTGACCTCGGGCTGGTCGCGATGAACGGCGGCACCGGCAAGGACCTGCGCCGGGTGCTGCTCGCGCAGGGCCTGGTCCTCGGCGTCGTCGCGTCCATGGTCGGAGCAGCCGCGGGGGTGCTGCTCTTCCGGTTCGGCTCCGAGGCGGTCGAGCGCCGGCTCGACTCCTTCCTGTGGCGACACGAGATCAGCTGGACGCTGGTGGCGGCGATGGTCGCGCTCGGGTCGGTCACCGCCGTGATCGCGGCAATGCTGCCCGCCTGGAACGCGAGCCGGCTGACGCCGGTGCAGGCGCTCTCCGGCCGATTCCCGGTCAAGGCGGGTGAGTCCCGCGCGCACCGTCCCGCGTTCGTGCTCGCCGGCGGCGGCCTCGCCCTGCTCGTGCTCGGCGGGGGTTTGGTCGCCTGGTCGCAGCATGCCCATGAGCAGTGGATCGGGGTGGCGTTCTTCCTCGCCGCGATCGGCCTGCTCGTCGCGATCGCCGGGATGGCCTGGTCGACTCCGTACGCGGTCCGACGCGCGTCCGAGCTGGGCAACGGTCTGCCCTTGGCGGGCCGGTACGCCTTCCGTGACGCCGGGCGACACCGGTTCCGCACCGCAGCCGCGGTGATCGCGCTGAGCATTGCGGTATGCGGCGCGGTGCTGACCGGCTTCGGCTTCAAGTCGGCGCTGCGCCAGCAGGCCTACCACGGTGACCAGTCCAGCCCGACGGCGCTGACGGTCAACGTCGACAGCGACGGCAGATCGGGGGTGGACGCTCCCGCGGTCGTCGCCACCGTCCGGAAGCTGGTGGATCCGGTGTCCGTCGCCGCGACCTACGGGCTGCAGCCGGTCAAGCATCCCGGTGCCTGGGTCTCGGCCGGCAACCCGGGACGTCGCGGCGAGCTGCAGGTCGCCGACCGAGACTCGCTGGCCCGGCTCGTGCGCGTGGACGACGCGGTGCTCGCGGCCTACGACCGGGGCGCGGTCCTCACGACCTCGCGGGTCACCGGTGACACCGTGGTGGTTCGCGCCCAGGGCGCCCGTCGACAGGTGCCCGACCAGACTGTCCCGGCCGTGCGGGTCAGGTCCGCCGACGGCGGCCGGGCCTGGACGCTGATCAGCCCGGAGAAGGCGGCCGGCCTCGGTTTCAAGCCGACCTGGGGCATGCTCATCGCCCAGCTCGACCACACCGTCACCCAGGACGATCTCGACGTGCTGGGTGCCTATGGACTGAACGCCTGGAGCAACGGCCCTGAACATGCCTGGCTCGTGCGCCTGCAGTACGCCGGACTCATCGCAGCGGCCGGGCTCACTCTGCTCGTGGTCGGCATGGCAGTAGCCCTCGCGGCGGCGGAGAGCCGCGACGACGTCGCGACGCTCGCGGCCGTCGGTGCCGACGGCTGGACCAGACGCCGCTTCGGTGCGATGCACGGGCTGTTCCTCGGCTTGGTCGCGACCGCGCTGGGACTGGTGGTCGGCGTACCCGCCGGGCTGGCGTTCACCCAGATCGACGGCCTGCCGGGCGTCGACATGGCCTGGGGGTCGACGCTCGCGGTGGTACCGGTCGTCCTGCTCGCGGCCATGGCGATCGGCGCGATCGTCACGCCGTCGCGGTTCACGCTCACGCGCCGCGCCGCGTGAGGGTGCGATCCAGCGGTAACCTGCCTCTTCCTCCTCGACATGCGGCCGGTCGTCAAGAGGCGCGTCCTGCTCGTGCCGCGCGAGCACGTCGTGGCCCTGCCCGAGCTTCCGGGCGGGCTGTGCGCCCCGTTCCTCGAAGCCGGCCCAGCAACTGGCGGCCGCGGTGGTCGCCGGCCTGGGCGCGCGCGGGGACCGTTCGTCGCGATGAACAACGCCACCAGCTAGTCGGCCGCCCACCGGCATCTGCACGTCGTGCCGCACACCAAGGGCGAGGGGCTGCGGGGATTTTTCTGGCCACGGGTCACGTACGCCGAGGGGGAGGCGAGTACGCGCAGCGGCTGCGCGGCGCTCTCGGCTAGCTTGCCTGGTTGCCACCGGCACGCCCACGTGGTAAATACCTTCCAGTCGGTATGTACTGCACCAGGAGGCCTTCGTGGAACTGTCCGGTTCGTCTGTCATCGTCACCGGGGCTGCCTCGGGGCTGGGCGCCGCCACGGCTGCGGCGCTCGCCGAGCAGGGCGCGATGGTGCACGGATTCGACCTTGCTGACGCCCCCGGCGCGGCGCCCGCAGGCGTCCGCCTCGTCAAAGTGGACGTCACCGACGCGACGGCGCTGGCCGAGGCGATGGCCAGCGTGCGGAACGCTGGAGCTCCGCTGCGTGTGGTGGTGAACTGCGCCGGCATCGCCCCCTCCGAGCGCATCGTCGGGAGGAAGGGCGTCCATGACCTGGCGAGGTTCGCTCGGGTGGTGCAGATCAACCTGGTCGGCACCTTCCAGGTGATGGCACTCGCGGCCGAGGTCATGGCCGCCCAGGAGCCCGACGCCTCCGGCAACAGGGGAGTCGTCGTCAACACCGCCTCGATCGCGGCGTACGACGGTCAGGTCGGCCAGGCGGCGTACGCCGCTTCCAAGGGGGGCATCGCCAGCCTGACGCTCCCGGCCGCGCGTGACCTGGCGCAGCACGGCATCAGGGTCGTGACGATCGCGCCTGGCATCATGCTGACGCCGATGATGCAGACCGTCTCGGAGGAGTTCCGTGCGGGACTGGCTGCAGGCGCCCCGTATCCGAGCCGGTTCGGCGCCCCCGAGGAGTACGCCGACCTGGTCGGCGCGATCGTGCGCAACGACTATCTCAACGGCGAGGTGATCCGACTCGACGGCGCCCTGCGAATGGCACCGCGCTGAGCGTCGACGTGACGAGCAATACGATCCGGCTGCGAGCGACCTATGCGGTCCTTGTCTGCGGGGTGCTCACGTTCTCGACCATGCAGCCCTTGGTCGTCCGGATCCTTGCTGAGATCTCTGACCGCTACGACAGTGACCAGGCCACCAGCACCTGGGTCGTCACGGCGTACCTGCTCTCCGCGTCGATCTGCACTCCGCTCCTGGGTCGCATCGGTGACGGCATCGGCAAGCGACGCACCCTCGCGTTCGCCATCGGCGCACTTGCCGTCGGTTCGCTCATCTCGGGTCTGACCTCCTCTATCGGAGGGCTGATCGCCGCTCGTGTCGTGCAGGGAGCGGGCGGCGGCATCCTGCCGCTGTCCTTCGGCATCGCCCGCGACGAGTTCCCGAGCACGCGGGTGCCGTCGACCGTCGCCATGCTCGCGTCGATGGGCGCGATCGGCTTCGCGATCGGGGTCGCAGTGGGTGGGCCGATGGTCGACCTGCTGGGCTTCCACTCGATCTTCTTCGTGCCGGCAGCCATCGGGCTGGTGATCGTGGTCGCCACGACCCTGTTTGTGCCCGATTCGCCGACCCGCCTTTCCGGCCGGCTCCCCATCCTCTCCGCGGTGCTCCTCGCCGGGTGGCTGACGGCGCTGCTGCTGCCGATCAGCCAAGGAGCATCCTGGGGCTGGACATCCCTGCGTACGCTCGGGCTCGTCGCACTGTCCGTCTTGCTGCTCTGCGGCTGGATCGTGAGTGAGCTGCGAGCCACGGCGCCGATCATCGACATGACCATGATGCGCATCCGCGCGATCTGGAGCGCGAACGTCTTGTCCATCGTGGTGGGCTTCGCGATGTTCTCCAGCCTTGCTCTCGTGCCCCAACTGCTCCAGGCGCGGTCGGAGTCCTCCTACGGCCTGGGCACCTCTGTCACCATGTCGGGCCTGGCGTTGATCCCTGCCGGGCTGGCGACCTTCGTCACCGGGATCTTGTCGGTGCCGGCCAACCGGGGGCTGGGGCCACATCGTGTGGTGGGCGGCGCGATGCTGGTGTGGGCCGCCGCGATGGCGTTCATGGCCTGGCACCGAGACAGCGTGCTCGCGCTGTCGATCGGCATGGGCGTTATGGGCGCGGGGCTCGGTCTGCTGCCAGCGACGCTCGCTGCCGCCGTCGTCGATGCGGCGCCGGTCGCTCAGACCGGAGCCGCCGGCGGCATGCACGCCAACCTGCGCACGATCGGGGGAGCCGCGGGCACGGCGGTCACGGCCGCGATCGTGACCGCACATCCCGAGCCCGGCTTCTCGGCATCCGGGTCGGGCTGCTCGACTGCCTTCCTCGTGCTCGGTGCCCTGCTCCTGGCCGGCTCGCCCCTCATCGCCCTGCTGCCCACACGCTCGCGCACCGCAACGACCTTGCCCACGCCCGCCTGAGAATCCAACTGATCGAGGAGCAGTCATGCCACGTGCGGTGCGAGCCGGGATGGACTTCATCTCGGCGCTCGACCAGGGCACTATCGGCGGCATCGCCCGCCTCTGCGCGCCGGGCGCAACCTGGTGGGTCGACACGGGACCGGACCGGCCTGCCGGTGATCCCGTTGCGGCTCCACAAGGCAGCGGGAGGTTCCCGCTGCACGGGACGATGGACCTGGGTGTCAAGCTCGACCTGATGCGCGAGCTCGGCCCGGCCGCCTTCCCGACCGGCTGCCGGCAGACGCCGCGCCGGGTCATCGGCGGCGACCGCATGAGCGTCATCGAGGTCGACGGGCACGGCGTCCATGCGTCCGGTGCGGTGTACAACAACCGCTACGCGTTCGTGTTCGACACCGATGCGACTGGTGCCATCACCGCTGTGCGCGAGTATCTCGACACGATCCACGCCCAGCAGGTGGTTGGCGGTGGGGCGCCCGTGCCGCGGGCCGAGCTCGTCTCCGGCGACTCCCGGCCTCCGCTCGGCGACGGCTTCGACCCGGTGGCTGCTCCCGCAGTGGCGCTGTGGGACCTGCTCGCGCAAGGCGACGTCGACGGCATCGAGGCGATCGTCAAGCCCGACGGCACATGGTGGACCGACAGCGGCTGCGACCGCAGACGAGGCAGGCTCTTCGGCCGCGGTGACATCGCCGCCAACGGACCGTTCCACGGGGTCGTGCCGATCGCGGACAAGCTGAAGGCAATGCGCGACAGACTCGCCAGCGGTGCCTATCAGGCCACGATCCGCGTCACCCCGCACCGGCTGGTGGTCGACGGCGATCTGGTCGCGATCGAGGCGAGCGGCGATGCGGACCTGGCTGGCGGACTGCGCTACCAGAACCGCTACTTGTGGGTCCTCGAGCTCCACGACGGGAGGCTCCGCGCGGTGCGGGAGTACTGCGACACCCTACATATCGCCGACCTCATGGGATTCCCGCACGAGGTCGGCTCCACGGCAACCACACCGGCTGCAACCACGCCGACGGAAGGAACGCCATGACGCACCTGGAGAGCGGCACCCGGCTGGTCGACATCGTTGACTATCGGCTCAACTGCGTGGTGCTCGGCTCTGGCCCGCCGCTACTGGTCGTGCACGGCGACATGGGGTACGGCCACGGCGGCGGCTGGATCCGCTCGCTGAGAAGCACACCTTGATCTATGTGGACCGCCCGGCAACACGGGCAGCGACACCCCCGACGACTACGAGTCCTGGTAGCAGCTCTCGCAGCTTCCGAGTCGCTACACGGGTTGCGGAAGGCGCTGGGCCACTCTTTCGGCGGGCTCGTGGTCCAGCAGTACGGGCTCGACCATCCCGACGAGATCGACCAGCTGGTCATCTCGTACAGCATGTACTGTCTGGACCATCTCGACCAGTCGATGGAGATGGCGCGGGAGTTCTGCGACTCCGATGAGCAGCACCGTGTGCTGTCCGAGGATCTGCTCTCCCCCTCATCCCTCCGCGGATCCACCGGTGGCCAGCGATACATCGACACCCGGCGACGCATAGGCTAGATTCCTGCCAGTCGGTATGAACAAGGAGCGGGATGGCCAACCTCAACCACGTCCTCACCACCACCCGGTCGGTGCGCCTGCGGCTGGACTTCGACCGGCAGGTCTCTCCCGAGGTGATCGGCGAGTGCCTACAGCTGGCCCTCCAGGCTCCGACCGGCGGGCACGCCCAGGACTGGCGCTGGGTGGTCATCGGCGACCCGCAGCTCAAGGCCGAGCTCGGTCGGCTCTACCTGGCCGGCTACGAGGAGTACGTCCTCAAACCGCTGCAGAGCGCCGAGGGCACCGACGGCCAGATCGTCCGAGGCCGGCTCGGCGGGGTCGGACCCGACGGCAGGCCAGACGCACGTACGGCCAAGATCCTGCGAGGCGCCGACCATCTGGCGCGCAACATCGGACGAGCTCCGTACCTCGTCATCCCGAGTGCGACCCGGCCCGACCCCGAACGTGGGGGAGCGGGCACCAACTCCGGACTCTACGGGTCGCTGTTCCCCGCCATCTGGCAGTTCAACCTCGCGCTGCGCGCACGGGGTCTAGGCACGTGCCTGACCAGCCTGCACCTGCATCACGCGGCTGAAGCCGCGGCACTGCTCGAAATGCCAGACGAGGCCGTGCAGATGACGCTGCTGCCGGTCGCGTACACCATCGGCACCGGTTTCCGCCCAGCCGCGCGCCGCGCCGTACGCGAGGTCAGCTTCCTGGACCGTTGGGGTGCCGCATTCCCCTACGACGACAAGCCGTTCGACCAGCTCGAAGCGAAGGAAGTGCTATGAGGAAACTGCCATGACTGCAGTCATCCGCGATGTCGACCAGCTCCTCACCACCACGCGTGCCGTCCGGCGTCGAATGGATTTCGATCGGCCCGTCGAGCGCTCGGTTATCGAGGAGTGTGTACGTCTGGCCCAACAGGCGCCGATGGGATCCAACCTGGAGGACTGGCGTGTGGTCGCCGTCGACGACCCGGCGCTGAAGGCAGGGATCGCTGAGCTCTATCAGGAGGTCTGGGTCGAGACGGTCGAGGGGCCGCTCACCCGGGGCGAGGCGGCGACAGTCGCACGGCTGTCGCCGACGATCCGGGCCGACGACGTCGCAGCCGACCGTCAGCAACGCATCCTTGACGGCGTGAAGTACCTGTGCGACCGGCTCGATCGTGTCCCGGTGCTACTCATCGTGTGCAGCAAGAAGGCTCAGCCCGAGCGGCCGCTCGGCGGCACGGCGTCGGGCTACTACGGGTCGATCTTCCCCTTCGCGTGGTCGATCCAGCTGGCGCTGCGCTCGCGCGGCCTGGGCTCGGTCATGGCAACCGCCATTGCCCACAAGGCGTTCAAGGTGCAGCAGCTGCTCAACCTACCCGATCGCTGGCGCCCGATCACGATGCTCCCGGTCGGCTACACCCTGGGTCTGGACTTCCGCGCAGCTACGCGCGCGCCAGTCCACGAGGTGCTGTCCTGGAACGAGCCGACGTTGGCCGACGGTGACGTATGAGGGCGGTATACGTCGAGACGCCCGATCGCACGGATCCTGCGGCTGCCGTCGTGGTGGGTGACGTCCCAGCGCCGGCGTCGAACGGCGGCGTGACGGTGGAGGTGGTGGCAGGGGCGCTCAACATGCACGACGTCTGGCTGCTGCGCGGCGTCGGGGTGGGCGCCTTGCCGCTCGTACTCGGCAGCGACGCGGCCGGGAGGACGAGTGCGGGCCGCGAGGTCGTCATCTACCCTGTCGTGCCCGCACCCTCTCCCAGCCCGGCGATCGTCAAGCACGGCGTCTTGCTCAACGACGTTGGACGTGGCGTGTTCGCCGAGCGCGTGACCGTGGCCGAGGACGCGCTGGTCGACAAGCCCGAACATCTGGACTTCGCAGCTGCCGCAACCTTGCCCACGGCCTGGCTGACGGCGTACCGGATGCTCACCACCAAAGCGGGCCTGCAGCCAGGGCAGGTGGTGCTCGTGCAGGGCGCGGGTGGAGGAGTGGCGACAGCAGCGGTCATGCTGGCGAAGGCATTGGGCGCTGAGGTGGTCGTCACCTCACGCAGCGCCGAGAAGCGCGAGCGTGCGTTGGCACTCGGAGCCGATGTAGCGCTCGAGACGGGAGCGAGACTGCCCGACCTCGTTGACATCGTGGTGGAGACGGTCGGGCCGGCCACGTGGACCCACTCGACGAAGTCGATTCGTGCCGGCGGCGCGATCGTGGTGTGTGGCGGATCGACCGGGTTCACCGCCGAGCTCGACCTGCCTCGGCTCTTCGCGCGCGAGATCCGTGTGCTCGGTTCCACGATGGGAACGCTCGAGGAGTTCCGCGACCTCGTCGGTCTGGTCGCCAAACATCGGCTCGATCCCGTCGTAGACAGCTTGGTCGACCTCGACGCGATCGCGAGCCAGGTGCGCCGCATGGTCGACGGGACGCCCTTCGGCAAGCTGTGCGTGAGAGTGCGATGAGCGACTCGGAGGTCGTTCGTATCAGCCAGCGTGGCCCGGCCCTGTGGGCTCGGATCTCCCGGCCACACAAGGGCAACGCCTGCAGCTCGGAGGTGATGGCAGGCTTGCACACCTGGATGGACGGCGCCGACGACCCCGACGTGCGGGTGCTGGTCCTCACCGGGTCGGGGTCATCGTTTTGTGCCGGAGCGGACCTGGCCGAGGCCTCGGCACTGCTGGGCGATCCCGACGGCCTGATGGGCTTCCTCGACCGTGGTCGCGACACCGTACGCCGACTCCGAGCCGTCTCCGCGCCTACGATCGCCGCAGTCAACGGCGCAGCCTTCGCCGGCGGACTCGAACTGCTGCTGGCGTGTGATATCGCCATCGCGGCGGCGAGCGCGAGAGTCGGCGACCGACACCTTGCGGCGGGACAGGTGCCGGGCTGGGGCTCCAGCGCCATGCTGCCCGCGGCCATTGGACCTGCTCGTGCCCGCCGGCTACTGCTCACCGGCGAGGCATGGAGTGCTGCTGGCGCCGAACGGCACGGACTCGTCAGCGAAGTAGTTGACTCCCACGACCTGGATGGCCGCGCCCAGGAACTGGCCGAGCAGCTAGCAGCCTACGACCCGACTGCACTCGCGCGCATGCTGCAGGTCGCCCGGCCTGTGTCCGCGAGCGAGGAGACGCTCTGGGCGCGCGAGCACGAAGTGCTACGGGCGCACGCGCTGAGCCAGCAGGCGGTCGACACCCATCCCACCCCCGACAGCTAGGAGAAAGAGCGTGCGTGAGGTCAGACGGACCATGGTGGCAGGACCGTCGGGTCTCCTTGAGCTGGTCGGCACCGAGCTGGGAGTGAGCGCGCCGCAGGTCGTCACCCAGGACGCCGTCAACACGTTCGCCGAGCTGACCGGTGACGACCAGTGGATCCATGTCGATGTCTAGCCCGCCAAGACCGGTCCCTTCGGGAGCACCATCGTCCACGGCTTCTTCACTCTCTCGCTGGTCCCTCTCTCGTTGACCGAGGTGCTCGTCGTGGAAGAGTTCTCGATGGGCGTCAACTACGGGCTCGACCGGGTGCGCTTCGTCAAGCCGCTGCCTCCCAGGACCGAGATCCAGGGCTGCGCCACGCTCGCGAGCGCTACGGCGATCGACGGAGGAGTGCAGGCGAAGGCGTCAGTGGCGGTAGAGTTCGCGGGCGAGTCGGAGACATGCTGCATCGCCGAGATCCTGTTCCGCTACTACGCCTGAGGGGAGGCCGACTATGAGCACGAATGCCACGGGCAGGAAGCGCTGGCCTGAGGGTTACGACCCAGCCCGCACGCGTCGACAGCTGGTCGACAGTGCGCTGTTTCTCTTCGAGCGTGACGGGTTCGACCGCACCTCGCTGCAGCAGATCGTCGAACGCGCGGGGCTCACCAAGGGCGCCTTCTATCATCACTTCGAGAGCAAGGAAGATCTGCTCTGGCACATCCAGGACGAATATCTGGAGGCCCAGATCGAGTCAGCCCAGGAGATCGTTTCCAACGGCGATGACCCCGCCGAGCAGGTGCGCGGACTGATCCGGCTCAGCATGCTCAGTGTGGCCGAGTATCGCGCCCACGTCGCGATCTTCTACCAGGAGCGCCGCCACCTCACCGGCGAGCGACTCGAAGCCATCACCCGCAAGCGCGACCAGGTCGAGCAGCTGTTCCGCTCGGCAGTGCAGAGCGGCACCGAAGCCGGTGTGTTCAACCCGGAACTGTCAGCCCGCATCGTCACCTTCGGCATCATCGGCATGTGCGCCTGGTCGTTCCAGTGGTTCCGGCCAGACGGCAAGCTCTCGATCGAGAGTGTCGCCGAGCAGTTCTGCGAGCTCGTGCTTGCGGGCCTGGTCGTCGCCTGACTCGCGTGCCGGTCAGCTGACCGGTGCCGAAGGGGTGGCGAACCGGCCGCGATAGAACGACAGTGCAGGCACCTGGGAGGGCTTGAGGTGGACCTGGTCCACGTCGATCAGGATGATTGCGTGATCGCCGCTCATCACGACTTGCCCGATCGTTCCCGCCAAGATCGCCGGAGTCTCGGGTATCAGCGGCACGTCGTCGGGTCCGGGCTCCCAGGCAACGCCCTCCAGCTTCACCTCGCCGGTCAGGCCTGAGGTCGCGAAGCGACGGGCGAGGTCCTCCTGGTCCTCACGCAAGATGTGGATCGCTACCCGCTTGGCGGCCATGAGCGTCTCGAAGCTCGATGAGCTCGACGCCAGGCAGAACAGCACCTGGGGCGGGTCGAGCGACACCGAGGTGAAGGAGTTGACCGTAAGCGCGGCTACGGCTCCTTCCGGGGTGATCGCCGTGACCGCGGTAACGCCGGTGGGGAAATGTCCGCATACCTGCCGGAACTCTCCGGAGTCGAAGGTGGACTCGGTCATCATGCGGTCACCGCCGGGTTCTCGGGGTCGTCGGGATCGGTCCCGGATCTCAGACTGGTCTCGAGCTGCACCAGGCACAGCGGGTTTCCACCCGAGTCTCTGACCAGGTGGAGGGGTCCGTGCGGGCTATCGAACGGACCCACTGTCGGGGTGCCGCCGAGTGCGACGACCTTGTCCAGGGCTTCGTTGAGCGAGGACACGCCGAGATAGGTGATCCAGCGTGAGGGCATCGGGTTGGGCCACTCGCTGTCGAGTGCCAGCACGCCAGCGACGGGCTCGTCCTGCAACGAGAGCACCGCATAGGGCCGGTTGGTGGAGGAGTCGAGATTCTCGGCCTCGAATCCGAAGAGCGCGCGATAGTAGGCGATCGACTGCTCCGGCTCGCCTGTGTCGAGCTCGTTCCAGCACAACGAGCTCGCCACGTTGAGCAGTTCGACACCGATGCGTGCCTCGCCTTGGTAGAGACCGAAGACGGCGCCGTACGGATCGATGATGGTGGCGCCGGTGCCGGCGGATGGAAGATAGCGAGGTGGCATGAGCACCTGGCCGCCTAGCTCGACGGCGAGTTCGCTGGCCGCGATGGCGTCATCGACGGCGAAGTAGGTGATCCAGCCGTGGGACGAGCCGTGGTGAAGGGTGTCGGCGTCGGAGATGCCGGCGACGTCGCGTCCGTCCATGCTGCACATTCGGTAGGTTCCCTGGGCCAGTCGCTCCTGGCGCACCGTCCAGCCGAGCAGCTCGGAGTAGAACCGCTCTGCCGCCTCGGGATGGGTGGTGGCCAGCTCGATCCAGACGGGTTCGCCGGACCTGAAGGTGCGCGTCATCGAGTGCCTGCCTCGCCAGACTCCGCTGCCATGGCCACGATCGTTGCTGCCGAGATATTGAACGCCGTCCCCGGGCCGCCGGTCTCCAGGCTCGAGCGCACGACGTCGAGCACCGCACGTGACACCTGGCCCGGCAGTTCGGCGATGCTGTGGGCCAACGCGTCCACGCGCTCGTCCGTCTCTTGGGCGGGGACGACTGCCGACACGAATCCCCAGCGCAACAGGTCTTCGGCCGTTGCGGCGGCGCACCCCAACAGCAGGGGGTATACCGCCTTGCGGGGTAGCGCCTGTGTGAGTCGGTGACCGACGCCGGCCGGAGCGAAGCCGAAGCGCGCCTCGGGCAGGTGCAGTGTGGCTGTGTCTGCTGCGACGGCAAGGTGAATGGCGTCGAGCAGTCCTGCCGCGAATCCGATCACCTTGCCGTGCACCGAGGTCACGACCGGAACGGGCAGGCTCGCGATGCTGTCTACCAGGGATTGGCTGGCTGCCAGCTGCTCGGCAACCTCGGTCGCGGAGGCCTGGGACAGGTTGCCGAAGGCGGTGGTGTCCCAGCCGCCGCTGAAGTTCGCTCCAGCCATCGCGAGCCGGATGACCGAGCAGTCCGGAGCAGCGGCCGCGTCGGCCAATGCGTCGACGAGGCTGCGCAAACCCGCCTCGTCGAAGTTGTTGCCACGCGCGGAGTTGTCGTAGCCGACGCGCGTCAGGCGACCTTTGCGCTCGGAGTTGACTCGTACCCGCATAGAAGGAGAGTACATACCGACCAGTTGGAATACCAGTATTCTCTCACTTACTTGGTCGAACCGAGGGCAATCGTTGACTTGATACCGGCCGGTCGGTACCTTGTGGCGAGAGTCACGGACTCGGGTCCGCGATAAACGTCAGTCCCTTCGGTGCGAAAGAAGAACTCAATGATCAAACACCGCTTGGCATCCAGGAAGCTCCTGGCCATCGCCGCCGCGGGTGTGGCGTTGTCGGTGGGCCTCGCCGCTTGTGGCGGAGATTCGGGTGACGGCAACGACCCCGGAAGCTCCGGAACCACGGCCAACGTCCGCGTCCTGCTCAACGCCCAGCCCTCCACTCTGGACCCGATTGTGGGCTCTCGGTCCAACCAGGTCGTCTGGGGCACGATCATCGAGCCCCTGGTGAACACGCAAGAGGACCTCGAGCCCGGCAAGGACGGTATCATCACCGACTGGGAGCGCACCGACCCCACCAGCTGGACGTTCACGGTTCGCGAGGGCATCAAGTTCTCCAACGGCGAGGCCGCAGATGCGGCTGCGGTGGCAAACACGATCCTGCTCAACCGTGACTCCGACACCGCGATCCTCAAGTCCTACTTCGCGAACGTCACCTCGGTCGAGGCCACCGACGCGACGCACTTCGTAGTGAAGACCAAGCTCCCGCAATACGACATCCCCAACCTGATGGGCACGGTCTATCTGCTGCCGCCGAAGTACTACAAGGAGAAGGGCTCTGAAGGCTTCTCCGCGGCACCGATCGGAACGGGGCCCTACCTGTTCGACAGTTCGCAGGCCGGCCGCGACATCGTGGTGAAGCAGAACCCTGACTACTGGGGCGACAAGGCGCAGAACAAGAAGATCACCTTCACATGGTCGACCGAGCCGTCGCAGCGTCTGGCGCTGCTGCAGAGCCAGGGCGCCGATGTTGCGCTCGATCTGGCGCCCGCGGCCGTCGACCAAGCCAAGAGCACAGGCCTCAACGTGACCAGCACCGAGACTGCGATGAAGATCATCGCGTTCCTGCAGACCGACAAGGCGCCATTGACGGACCCGACGCTGCGTGAGGCGATCGCCTTGGCGATCAGCCGCGACGAGATCGTCAGCGGAATTTTCGACGGCAAGGCTGTCGCCGATGGTGGTCTGCTCAACGTCAAGCCGGGCACGCAGCCCAAGGAGTCGGTGCAGGCCGACCCCACCAAGGCGAAGCAGCTGGTGGGCACGCTGTCGTCCAAGTCGACGATCCCGATCGCCTACCCGGCTGGTCAGTACACCAACATCAAGGAGGTCGCCGAGGCAGTGGGCGGTAGCCTGGAGGCGGCCGGTCTGACCGTGAAGTACACGCCCGTCGACTACGGCACGCTGGTGCAGCGCGTGGTGGGACGTCAGATCAACGGGATTTATATCTTCGCCGGTGTTCCCAACGTCGCGGTGCCGGACTTCTTCGCCAGCGGCTTCATCAAGTCGCAGTCGATCACGGCGAACTGTCCTGACCCGAAGACCGACGCAATGGTGGCCAAGGCACTCGAGCAGGACAGCGTCGAGCAGGCCGACGCGATCTACGACGAGCTGAACACGATCACGGTGGTCCAGAAGCACTGCTACGTGCCGCTGTACCGTCAGATCTATAACTTCGGCACGGGCTCGAAGGTCAAGGGCGTGGGCTACAACCCGCTCAATGCCTGGGACTGGTCGAAGACCACGATCGGGTAGGCATGACGAAGACTGTTGTGAGGGTGGTGTCGGCCAAATCTGGCCGACACCTCTGCCCGGCGGACAGCGACCAGCCGGTGCTGGTCGTCGAGCACCTGGTCGTCGAGCACCGCAATCGTGTCACCGGCGAGGTGTTCCGAGCGGTCGATGACGTGTCGCTGGAGATCGGCTCCGGTCAGAGCGTTGGAGTGGTCGGCGAGTCGGGGTCCGGTAAGACGACCCTGGCGATGGCGGCGACCGGCCTTGGTCCCCGGGGCGAAGGTGAGATCCGGCTGCTGGGCCGTTCGCTGGCAGCGCTTAGCGGTGAGCAGCTGCGTCGGCTGCGTCCCGACGTCCAGGTCGTCTTCCAGGACCCGCACGGCTCCCTGGACCCGAGGCAGAGCGTGCGATCAGGCCTGCGCGAGCTGCGCAGTCTGCAACCCGAGCGCACGGCGTGGATCGACGACGCCGAGCTCCTCAGGCGAGTACGGCTCTCCGCGGATCTCCTTGAGCGCTACCCCCACCAGCTCAGCGGCGGGCAGGCACAGCGGGTCTGCATTGCCCGGGCGCTGTTGATGCGCCCCTGCATCATCGTCGCCGACGAGCCGACGTCGGGCCTGGACGTGTCGGTGCAGGCAGATGTCCTCAAGCTCTTGGAGGAGACGCGGGCCGCCACCGACTCCGCGCTCCTCATGATCAGTCACGACCTGGCGGTCGTGCGCTCCCTGTGTCGGCTCGTGCACGTCATGTTCCGCGGCAAGGTCGTGGAGGCCGGTGACTGCGAGACCGTCTTCAAGGACCCGCAGGACCCCTACACTCGCGAGCTCCTGGAGGCCATGCCAGGCGCACGCTGGCGGGAGCGCCGATGACCACCCAGACGAGCCCCGCGACCCGCCCTGCGCGGGCCCTGCCCACAAAGGCCGGCTTCACCAAGGGGCGGCTGCGCCGGATCGGCGCGCGGATCGGCGCGCTGTTCGCCTCGCTGCTGATCGCGCTCACGATGGCCTTCCTGCTCGGCCGTCTCGCCGGTGACCCCACCGTGCAGATGCTCGGACCGGCCGCGACGCAGGAGCAGCGCGACGCACTCAGCCACCAGCTGGGTCTCGACCGTCCGCTGATCGTGCAGTACCTCGACTACCTCAAGGGCGTCTTCACCGGCGATCTCGGCCAGTCGCTGCAGTTCTACCAGAGCAACCTCACCATGATCTTGGATCGACTGCCCTACACCCTCGAGCTGGTGGCTGCCGGCATGACGCTCGCCGTCCTGATCGGCGTGCCCCTGGGCACCTTGGCCGCGACGCGCGAGGGCACATGGTGTGACCGGAGCGCGTCGG
Organism: Nocardioidaceae bacterium; assembly: GCA_047605165.1. Classification (GTDB taxonomy): domain Bacteria; phylum Actinomycetota; class Actinomycetes; order Propionibacteriales; family Nocardioidaceae; genus SSC3. The sequence continues at coordinate 38,121 of JASGGG010000008.1, read as the reverse complement.
CACTGGCCCTGCTCGGTCAGTCCATCCCCGTCTTCTGGCTGGGCATGATGCTCGTGGTCCTGTTCGCAGTGAAGCTCGGCTGGCTGCCAGCTGGTCAGGCAGGATCGTGGAAGAACCTGGTGCTCCCTGCGATCACGATGGCGCTCTACCCGATGGCCCACATAGCCAGGCTCACCCGAGCCTCGATGGGAGAGGCACTGCAAGAGCCCTACATCGACTCCGCCCGGGCCCGAGGACTCACGCGCAGCCGCATCGTGTGGAAGCACGCCTTCAAGAACGCGATGATGCCGATCGTCACCATCGTCGCCCTGCAGGCAGGCATCTTGCTGTCCGGTGCCGTCGCCATCGAGTACGTCTACAGCTGGCCGGGGATCGGACAGCTGGCCCTGCAGGCGGTGCAGTTCCGCGACTTCCCGCTGGTGCAGGCCATCGTCGTCTTCGGCGCCATCACGTTCGTGGTGCTCAACCTCGCCGTCGACATCATCCAGTCCATCGTCGACCCGAGGGTGAGGTGAGGAGGTGAGCCAGCTCGAACCCCGCGAGCGAAGCGAGCAACAAGACGTCGCAGACTTGCAACCCGCTGACCGCACCGTGGCGCTGCCGAGTGGCAGCGCCGGTTACCTGCGCAGGCAACCTGCTGTGGTCTCTCGAGACCGGATCGAGGCGACGATATGAGCCAGCTCGAACTCGACCTGATCACCGCCGAAGGTGAGCTTCCCGACGTCATCGAGACCAAGCGCGGTCGCACCTCCGTATTCTGGCTGTCGCTCCCACTGATCGTCATCACGGTCTTGGTGATCGTCTTGCCGATGACGGGGCTCCTTCCCACGGCGGGACAGGACCTCAAGAACACCCGTCAGCCGCCGGCCTTCCTGCCCGACGGCAGCTGGTCACATCCGCTGGGCACCGACAAGCTGGGCAAGGACGTGCTGCGGATGCTCGTCGAGAGCGGTCGGCTGACGATCGTGATCGGCCTGGTTGGTGCACTGGTCGCCATCGGTCCCGGCACACTGATGGGCACGGTCGCGGGCTACTGCCGTGGCTGGGTCGACCGCATCGTCTCGATCGTCATCGACGCCCAGCTGGCGTTGCCGTTCATCCTCATCGCGCTCGCGATCATCTCCAACCGCGGCAGTTCGCTGCCGGTGCTCTTCATCGTGCTTGGGCTCACCGGCTGGGCGGCCTGTGCGCGTGTCACCCGCTCCGCGACGCTCACCATCCGAGAGCGCCAGTTCGTGCTCGGTCTCCGAGCAGCCGGGGCGTCCGAGACGCGGATCGTCGCGCGACACATCCTGCCCAACCTCGCCGGCACCATCGTCGCACTCGCAACCCTTCAGGTCGGCACCGCGATCCTGGTCGAGAGCGCCCTCAGCTTCCTCGGCATGGGCGTCGTACCACCGAAGACCAGCTGGGGATCGATGCTCGCGTCCGGTCAGGACGAGCTCAGCACGGCCTGGTGGATCGCGTTCTTCCCAGGACTCGCGATCACGATCGTCGTCCTACTCGTCAACCTCCTGGGCGATGCCCTGCTCACCCACCATGACCCGCGGAAGAGGCGCCGATGAGCCGCCAGCTCCCCGCACCTCTCGCAGCGCACGCTAGCTCCAGCGTCGGCGGCCGGTTGCTGACCATCTCCGATCTGGCCGTCGAGGCCACCCTCCCGTCGCGGAAGTTGGTGATTCTCGACCACGTGGACGTCGAGATCCGCCCGGGCGAGATCGTCGGTGTCGTCGGCGAGTCGGGCAGCGGCAAGACAACCCTCGCGCGAGCGGTCGTCGGGCTGCTGGAGCGCAATGTCTCGGTCACCTCCGGGTCGATCGAGCTCGGCGACCAGCTCGTACGCTCACCCGACGTCAACCAGAGCCAACGGGTCCGTGGCAGCCAGGTGGGCATGGTGTTCCAAGACGCCTCCCGCTCGCTCAACCCGCTGTTCAAGGTGCATGCGCAGCTGGCCGAGGTACTGCGGCGCCACGAGTCGAGGATCTCCAAGGAGCAGATCAAACAACGCTCCGAAGAAGTGCTGCGCCAGATGCGCATCGATGATCCCGAGCGCGTGCTGGGCAGCTATCCGCACCAGCTGTCGGGTGGCCTGCGGCAGCGCGTCGCGATCGGGCTCGCGGTGATCACACGTCCTTCTCTCGTGATCGCCGACGAGTGCACGACCGCGCTCGACGTCACCACGCAGACCAAGGTCGTCGAGCTGTTCCGTCACCTGGTCAACGAGCTGCGGATCGGTCTGCTGTTCGTAACCCATGACCTGATGCTGGCCAGTGACCTGTGTGACCGCGTCGTCGTCATGAGCGAGGGCAAGGTCGTCGAGTCCGGCTCGGTCCTCGAGGTGCTCGACAGCCCACGCGAGCCCTATACGCAGCGGCTGCTTGCTGCCATCCCCGCTTGGAACTAGAAGGAGCAACTGCACCCATGCTCGAGCACCCACCGCAGGGGATCGCCGCGTACGCGGCCTATGTTCCTCAACATGCGCTGACCAGCAACAGCTTCGAGGTCGTCGTTGACCCGCAGCGCGACCGAACAGCACCCGGTCGCAGCGTCGCGTCCTACGACGAGGACGCCGTAACAATGGCGGTCGAGGCGCTGCGTGATCTCGTCGACCGCACCGACGGCGCGCAGCGACTCGTGCTGGCCACGACCAACGCTCCCTACGAGGGCAAGACCGCAGCGACGATCCTCCATGCAGCGCTCGGCATGCCCGAGGCGGTCGCGCCGATCGATCTGCGTGGGCACCGATCCGGTGCGACCGCGCTCGACCTCGTCCTGGGCGCGGGCGGCGTCGCCGCACTCTCCGACCAGCGGCTCACGCGCCCCGGCGCCCCGGATGAGCTCGGTCAAGGCGATGCGGCCGCGGTGTTCGTCGCGGGTCAGGGCGCAGCCGAGCTGCTCGGTCGTGCTGCCGTCAGCGTGGAGATCCTGGACCGATGGCGGCTGCCAGGTGAGCGTCACGACCGGGTCTGGGACGAGCGCTTCACGGCCGAGATCCTGGTGTCCGCGGCCAACGACGCAGCCCAGCGCGCTCTCGAGTGCAGTGGCCTGACCTCCGTCGACCAGGTCGTGGTGTCGTCGTCGAATCCCCGTGCTGCGGCTGCTCTGCGCCGCTCGCTGAAGAGCTCGGGCGCGGATGCCGCTGTCGAGCGGCTCACCGGCTTCACCGGCGCCGCCCACCCCGGCCTGCTGCTCGCCGCCACGCTCGACTTGGCCGAGCCGGGGGAGACCATCCTCCTGGTGTCCGCCAGCGAAGGCGCCGATGCATTGGTGCTGCGAGTAGGCTTGGGAATTCGGGCCGCGCGCGGAGGACCGTCGGTCGCCGACCAGCTCCAGCAGCGGGTCCCGATGGGCTACGGCAGGTTCCTGCGCTGGCGTGGGCTGCTTGACGTTCAAGGGCCAGCGCGCCCCGCGTCGCCGGCTCCCGCTGCGCCACCGATGCATCGACGGGCCGGCTGGAAGTATCGCCTGGAGGGCTGCAGGTGCGCGAGCTGTGCCCAGATCACGACGCCTCCGTCGCGACTGTGTGCCGAGTGTGGTGCGCCCGCTCCGCACGGCCCCGAGGGCCGCGTCTCCCTGGTCGATCGCGTCGCCGCGGTGACGTCGGTGACCCAGGACCGGCTCACCACCATGCCCGAGAACGAGGTCGCGATGGTGATCGCCGACTTCGAGGGCGGCGGCCGCCTCAACGCGTACGCCACCGATGTCGACGCAGCCGACGTGCAGGTAGGAATGACGATGCGTCCCACCTTCCGCCGACTTTGGACCACCGAGGGTATCCACAACTACTTCTGGAAGCTCCGCCCGTGGGCGGCTTCCCCGACCGAGGACGACACGAATGGCAATTAGGCCCATGACCCACGGGGTCGCGATCGTCGCCATGGGCTGCACGCCCTTCCGCGACCACTGGAACTCCTCCGCGGACGACCTGCTGGTCGACGCCGTCACCGAGTGCGTCGACAGCCTCCCGGGCGTCGAACTCGGCGACATCGACGCGTTCTGGGTTGGCACCCAGGGTTCGGGCATGTCGGGTCAGACCCTGGCCCGGCCGCTGCGCCTGGTCGGCAAGCCGGTCACCCGCGTGGAGAACTACTGCGCGACCGGCTCGGAGTCGTTTCGGAACGCCGCCTTCGCCGTCGCCTCGGGCGCCTACGACATGGTGATGGCGACCGGTGTGGAGAAGCTCAAGGACTCCTCTTTCTCCGGGCTCACCGCGGTCTGGCCGCCCGCAGACGGCACCGAGGTCGACTGGACGGCACCCGCGAGCTTCTCGCTCCTAGCTCCGGCCTATGAGCAGGCCCACGGCGTCGCCGAGCACGACATGCGCCAGGCGCTGACCAAGGTAGCGATGAAGAACCACGCCAACGGCGCGCTCAACGACCGCGCCCAGTTCCGCAAGGCCGTGAGTGCCGAGACTGTCGAGAACGCGCCACGCATCGCCGGCCAGCTCGGGGTGATGGACTGCTCCGGCGTCTCCGACGGCGCGGCGGCAGCGATCCTGGTGCGGGCCGAGGACGCCTGCAAATACACCGACAAGCCGATCTTCCTGCGCGGCATGGGGTTCGTTGCCGGCTCGGGATCGGGACTGGCCACCGACGAATACGACTTCACCACGTTCCCGGAGGTCGTGCAGGCGGCTCAGCAGGCCTACGAGCAGGCCGGGGTCACGGACCCGAGCACTCAGATCTCGTTGGCCGAGGTGCACGACTGCTTCACCCCGACCGAGGTGGTCCTCATGGAGGACCTGGGCTTCTCCGAGCGCGGCAAGGGCTGGCGCGATGTTCTGGATGGTCGCTATGACCTCGGCGGCGCGCTGCCGGTCAACACCGACGGCGGACTGAAGTCCTTCGGTCACCCGATCGGGGCGACCGGGCTCCGGATGATGTTCGAGTGCTTCACCCAGCTGCGTGGGGAAGCAGGTGAACGTCAGGTCGATGGTGCCGAGCTTGCGGTCGCCCAGAACCTCGGTGGACAGCCGGGATCCTGCGTCGCCTTCGTGGCAGTGCTCGGGAACAAGCAGTGACGGGCGCGCTGACCCACGGCGTGGACCTGACCGGCCGCGCTGTCATCGTGACCGGTGCCGGCAACGGAATCGGCCGGGCCCACGCGCTGATGCTCGCAGCCCGCGGCGCGAAGGTCGTGGTCAACGATCTCGGTGGTGCCGTCGACGGCACTGGCAGCTCGGGTGCCGCGCAGGCCGTCGTCGATCAGATCGCCGAGGCGGGGGGCGAGGCCGTGGCCTCCACCGACTCGGTCGCGACTGTGGCAGGAGGTGCGGCGATCGTGGCGACAGCCATCGAGAGCTTCGGCCGCATCGACGGCCTCATCCACAACGCCGGGATCCTGCGCGACCGCACCATCGCGAAGATGGAGGACGCCGATGTGTCGGCAGTGGTCGACGTCCATCTGCTCGGTGCGTTCAACGTCGTCCGTCCGGCCTGGCCCCATCTGGTCGAGCGGGGCTATGGGCGCATCGTCCTCACCACGTCGTCGTCGGGCCTGCTCGGTAACTTCGGCCAGTCCAGCTATGGCGCTGCCAAGGCCGGACTCGTCGGCATGATGAACGTACTGTCACTGGAGGGAGCACGCCACGGGATCCTGGTCAACGCCTTGTCGCCCACCGCGGCAACGCGGATGACCGAGGGACTGCTGGGAGACCTGGCCGACCACTTTAACCCCGAGCATGTCGCGGCGGTCGCCACGTATCTGCTCTCCGAGCACTGCGAACTCACCCACCGCATCCTCACCGTGGGCGGTGGACGGGTCGGCCGGATCTTCCTCGGGGTCACGCCTGGCGTCTACTTCGGCCGGGAGCCCGCGACGCCCGACGACATCCATGCGGCGATCGAGTCGATCTGCTCGGTCGACGACTTCGTCGTTGCCGAGAGCGGAGCCGACGAGGTCGGGCTCATCTCGCAAGTACTGTCCCAGCCTTTGACCTGATCCCTGCCTGAGCCCCAACCGGCCCGTCCGACTACCCAGGAGGAACACATGCCCGTCAGCGAAGTGCACCACGTCGCGATGACAGTCTCCGACGTCGAAGCCGCAGCCCACTTCTACGAGAAGGCGCTCGGCTACAAGAAGACGCTCAAAGCCAATGTCGGCGGCCCGGGCATCGAGGACTCCCTCGGCCTGCCCGAAGGGACCACCGGCAAGATCCGGTATCTGCAAGGGCCGAGCCAGATCGGGCAGCTCGAGCTGATCGAGTGGAACGGCACCAAGCGGCGAACGGCGAGCGCGGGTCACCTTGAGCTGGGCACGTTCCTGCTCAGCTTTCAAGTGCCCCTCGACGAACTCGACGAGGTCTACAAGAACGTCGAGGGCGCAGGCGGCGAGTGCATCGCTCCGCCGAACCGGACGCTGCTTGAGAACTACGGCTACATCCACGCCTTCGCCGCCCGCGACCTCGACGGGAACCTCTTGGAGTTCGTGTCGCTCCCGAGCCGGGAGGAGATCCTCGAGTTCCGCAAGAACGGCGGGCAGGCCTGATGGCGACCGCCAACTTCGCCGAGGTCATCCGGGCGCAGTCCCACCGTCGCGCCGACCGCGAGGCTCTCGTCGACGGGGACCGGCGTTGGACCTACCGCGAGCTCGACGCGGAGGTCGACAGGCACGCGGCGGCCTTCCTCGAGGTGGGCGTCAACAACGAGGAGCTCGTCGGCGTGCTGGGTCGCAACCACGCGACGTACGTCATCACGTTGTTGGCGTTGAGCCGGATCGGTGCGATCTCGGTGCCGTTGAACTGGCGGCTGCACGCCAACGAACAAGCGTATGTCATTGATCAAGCCGGGATCACCTGCTTGGTCTACGACGACGACTTCCTGGCCGAGGCCGAGCACCTCGTGACCAGCACGGGGCTCAAGCACAGCATCTCGATGGAGGACCGGCCGCTGCCCGGAAGCGCTCGGGTGGCCGACCTGCTGGCAGTCCAGCCGGACGGCGTACGCGTCGCCGACGTGGAGAAGAGCGACTCGGACGTGCACCGGCTGCTCTACACCTCCGGCACGACCGCGCATCCCAAAGGTGTCATCCATACCTGCGGCAACATCCGCGCCAACCACTTCGCGCAGGTGCTCGAACTGGAGTTGACCGCCGCTGATCGCATCTTGATCTCGGCGCCCCTGTTCCACGTCTCGGGGCTGGAGGCGCCCGGCCTCGCGACGTTCGTGGCGGGGGCGACGATGGTGCTCACGCCCACCTACAAGCCTGAGGACATCGCGCGGATCGTCGAGCGCGAGCGGGTCACGGGCATGGTCCTGGCTGCCCAGATCCTGTTCGGGTTGCTCGCGATGGAACCGCCGCCCGACTTCAGGTCGGTGCGCTATCTGCTGTTCGGGGGAGTGGCTCCCAGCGTTCGTCGCACGGTGAAGGCCGTCTTCCCGCAAGCCCGCCTGATCGACACCTTCGGGATGACCGAGCTGTGCAATGGCGCTTGCTATATGGACGCGGCACACGAGGACGAGAAGATCGGAGCCCTCGGCGTGCCGTTCCCCCTGGTCCACCTGCGCATCGTCGACGATGAGTTCCGCGAGGTCGCGCCCGGGGTGGAGGGCGAGATTCTCGTGCGCGGCCCGAAGGTGTCTCCTGGCTACTGGCGTGACGAGGAGGCGAACGCGCGCACCCGCCGTAACGGCTGGTTTCTCACCGGCGACGTCGGCAAGATCGATGAGGACGGCTATCTGTGGTTCGTTGACCGGCGCACCGACCTGATCAAGTCCGGCGGTGAGAACGTCGCGGGCGTCGAGATCGAGCGGGTCATCGCCCAGCACCCCGACGTGGCGGAGGTGGCGGTCATCGGTGTGCCCGACGACCGATGGGATGAGGTGCCCAAGGCGTTCGTGATCCTCGCCGCCAGCAGCTCGGCGACGGCCGACGACCTACGCCAGCACTGCCTCGACAACCTGGCCAAGTTCAAGGTGCCCAAGCACTTCGACATCGTCGAGTCGCTGCCTCGCAACGACTCGGGCAAGGTGCTCAAGAAGGTGTTGCGCCAGCAGGAGGTGGGCAACTCGTGAGTACCGCCAATCTCAGCCGGATGCTCGGGGTCCACGCGATCAGGTACGCCGACCACGAGGCTCTCGTGTTCGAGGGCCGTCGCTGGACCTTCCGTGAGCTCGACGAGCAGGTCAACGCCTTGGCAGTCGGCCTGCTAGCGCAGGGTCTGCAGCAGGCCAGCCGTGTCGCAGTGGTGGCCAGCAACGTGCCGGAGTACCTCATGCTGTCGCTCGCCGTCGCGAAGATCGGCGCCGTGACTGTCCCGCTCAACTACCGTCTCACCTCAGGGGAGCTCGCCCAGCTGATGCAGCATGCCCAGGTCGAGGCGGTGGCCACGGTGCCGGAGTTCCGCGACCTCACTGAGGCTGCGCTGGAGTCGCTCGACATCGGACTGAGGCTCGCCCTCGAACCTATCGGCGAGGGATGGACCGACGTCGGCGAGCTGATCGTGGCCCACAAGGGCGCACGGGTCGGCGACGTCGAGCTTGACGACGACGCACTCCAGCGCATCGTCTACACGTCGGGCACCACGAGTCTCCCCAAGGGGGTCATGCTCACCCACGGCAACGTCAACGCCAACATGCACGCCCAGATCCTCGAGTTCGGGATCCTGCCGGGCGACCGCATCCTGAACGTGTCGCCGCTCTATCACGTGGGTGGTACTGACCTGCCCGGCTACGGGATCTGGCATGCGGGCGCCTGCATGGTGCTGATGCGGCGCTTCGACGCCGTCGAGGTGCTTGGCGTGCTTGCGCAGGAGCGCATCACCGGCACCGTGCTCGCCTCAACGATGCTCGACATGATCCGGCGGGCGGCGACAGGGAAGGAAGACCTCTCCTCGGTAAAGTGGCTGATGTATGGCCAGGTCAGCCTGTCACTGTTCCACGAGTTGCGCCCGCTCTTCCCGCGCGCCCGCCTCATCGAGGGCTACGGGCTCACCGAGACCTGCGGTGGGCTGACCTACGTCGATGCTGACCACGCGGAGTCCAAGCACGGCTCGGTCGGCGTCCCGGTGCCGTGGGTCGATGTCCGGATCTTCGACGAGTCCGACCGGGAGGTCGGCCCGGGCCAGGAGGGCGAGGTTGTCGCCCGCGGCCCCAAGGTGAGCCCGGGCTATCTCGATGACGGTGAGGCGACCAGCAACGCGTTCCGAGGAGGCTGGTTCCACACCGGAGACATCGGACTGATCGACGGCGATGGCTATCTTTACATCCGCGACCGGCTCAAAGACATGATCCGCAGTGGCGCGGAGAACATCGCGAGCGCCGAGGTGGAGTCCGTCCTTGCCGGGCATCCCCAGGTACTGGCCGTGGCGGTGGTGGGCGCCCCGCACCCGAAGTGGGTCGAGGTGCCGGTTGCCTTCGTCGTCGGGCGATCCGGGCTGGAGGCCGCCGACCTGGTGGAGTACGCCAGCAGCAGGCTGGGCAAGTTCAAGCTGCCCAAGGAGATCTACCTGATCGAGGAGTTCCCGACGAACCCGTCGGGCAAGATCCTCAAGCGCGAGCTCCGGGAGCAACTGCCCAGCCGTACTCCCGACTGGGCCTACGAAGGCCCAGCCTGAGCATCGGCTCAGCCGCCGCAGGCACGCACCAACGCCAGCGTGTGCATCAGCGCGAACCGGCGCGACCCGATCCCGAGCTCGGCCCAGGGCCGGCTCCACGTGAGGTGCGGCGCGACCTCCCACGCCGTGTCGTGGTGCTCGAGAAGGCGCCGCACCTGCTCGATCTCGTCCTGGTGGAAGGCACGAAGTGATCGCGCCCGCTCTGAGACCTCGGTGTAGGGGTACTGGTGGGCCGGGCAGGCCGTCGTCGCTCCGAGGCCTGCGATGGTGTCCAGCGAGGTGAGCAGGTCGTTGGCAGGGTCGTCCTTCGGCTGGCTCACGATTGCGATCTGGGTCGGTCCTTCCGGCATCAGTGTGTCGCCGGTCAGCACCACTCCGCGGGAGTCGAGAAAGACAGTGTGCCCGTAGGTGTGGCCCGGGGTGTGTATGGCCGTGATCGTGACGTCGCCGAAGATTAGATCCGTCCGGGCCTCAATGAGCTGACGATCGAGCTCCAGGGACTCGTCGTGCACCGCTACCTTGATCGCCGAGTCGTACATATCGCGCACGACCTGGGCCGGCGCGCCGGACAGGTCCAGGGCAATGCGCAACTGCTCCAGGAACCCGCCGCGCTCCCGGGCCTGGACGGCGAAGTCATCGGCCCAGTGCATGATCACGGGCGCGCCCGAGGCGTCGCGCACGCGTGAGGCGAAGCCGACGTGATCGGGGTGGTTGTGGGTAATGAGCACGGCCTGCATCTCGTGCATGGGTGAACCTATCCCTGCCAGCGACTCCTGTGCTGACTCCCAGCACCGACGGTGGCGATAGGCCCCGTCGATCAGCACTGGACCGGCGCTGGTCTCGATGACGAAGATGGTGATGGAGACCAGTGGGCTGAAGTGCAGCGGCACCGGCACTGCCCAGATGCCGTGTATGACCTCGGTCGGCTTTGGGACCCGGCGTTCGTGGTAATCGGACGCATGGGTCTGACTGACAGGTGTGGACATGTGCGAGGCTCCCGTCTACTGTGCTACCCAGGAACATACCGAATGGTCGGAATTCTTATGAGGAGGGCCTATGACCCAGGACATGCTCGGCTTCCGGCTCTGGGCCAGCAGCGACCCTGATCTGCGGGCGATCGTCACGACTGACGATCGCGAGATCAGCTTTGGTGAGCTCTTCGCGGAGGTGAACCGGATCAGTCACGGGTTCTCGGAGCGCTGCGGACTCGTCGTTGGCGACACAGTGGCGTGCGTGATGACGAATAGCCCGGGGATGATCGCCTCCTACCTGGCTGCCATGCAGTCCGGGCTCTATCTGGTGACCGTCAACTACCACCTCACCCAGCACGAGATCGCACACATTCTGGCTGACAGCGGAGCCAAGGTGGTCATCGCCTCGGAGCGAGCCGAGGAGGCCGTGCTCGCCGCAGTCGCGCCCGGCGTACGCGTCTTCGTCGACAGTGGCCCCGTGAGTGCGGCGCCCCTCACTACGCTGACGGAGGGCATGAGCGAGATCAGCCCCGAGGAGACGCCTGCCGGCTCGCTGATGATGTACACGTCGGGAACCACCGGCCGGCCCAAGGGGGTCAAGCGTCCCCTCGGCGGCATCGATGCCGACACCGGTGCGTTGACCTACAAGTGGGTCTTCGACGAGTTCGGCATGGAGCGTGACGCGTTCACCGCCTGGCTCGTGTGCGCACCTATGTATCACTCGGCGAACCTCACGCCCGCGATGGGCGCCCTCCACACGGGTGGCTGCATCGTGCTGATGGACGGCTGGACGCCGGAGGGCTTCCTCGCGCGCGTGCAGGACCAGCGTGTCAGCGGGACGAGTATGGTGCCGACCCACTTCAACCGGCTTCTCCAGCTCCCACAGGCGGTGCGCGAGTCCTACGACCTCGGTTCGCTTCGCTACGTGATCCACGGCGCGGCACCTTGCGCGCCCGAAGTGAAGCAGCAGATCCTCGACTGGTTCGGTCCGGTCGTGTTCGAGTACTACGGCTCTACCGAGGTGGGCACCACGATCGCACGGCCCCACGAGTGGCTTGCTCATCCCGGCACGGTCGGTCGTCCTGCGTCGATTTCGACCCTGAAGATCCTCGACGCCGACGGCAAGGAGGTTCCGGTTGGACAGGACGGCATCGTCTATATGCGTCAGGGTGACGACAAGATCGAGTACCACAACGACCCCGGCAAGACCGATGGCGCGCGTCACGAAGGACTGCTGACCGTATGGGATGTCGGACATGTCGATGAGGACGGCTTCCTATACATCACCGGTCGCGCCTCCGACATGATCCTGGTCGGCGGGGTGAACGTTTATCCGGCAGAGATCGAGGCCGCCCTGCTGACCCATCCCGCGGTCGCCGACGCCGGGGTGGTGGGCGTTGCTGACCCGGACCTCGGCGAGACGCCCGTCGCGCACGTCGTACTCGCCGAGGACGCCGACGCGGACACGGTTGACGACCTTCGCGCGTTCCTCGCCCAGCGACTCGCCAAGCCCAAGCTCCCTTCGGCGTATGTCGTGCACGCCCAGCTTCCGCGCGACCCAAACGGGAAGCTCTACAAGGCCAGGCTTTCGACCGACCCAATCGGCGCCTGACGACGAGAGGACGACGAGGAACACATGGACTTCGACGACAGCGCCCACGACCTTGAGTTCCGGCACGAGGTCGGTGCTTGGCTGAACGGGGCACTGGCCGACATCCCGCCCCAGGAGGACCTGCCGCAGGTCGAGCGCGAGGAGTGGTCCCGGGTCTGGCAGGACCGGCTGTGTGCAGGTGGCTGGGCTGGACTGTCCTGGCCTGTGGAGCATGGCGGTCGCGGGCTCGACGGCCTGGCGCAGGCCATCTTCAACGAGGAGGCAGCGCTCCGCAGCGCCCCCTATCCGCTCAACGGTGTCGGTATGATGCTTGCCGGACCGACGATCATCACCCACGGCACCGACGACCAGCAGGCCCGGCACCTGCCCGGCATCCTGAAAGGCCGCGACTACTGGTGTCAGGGCTTCAGTGAGCCGAACTCGGGATCCGATCTGGCCAGCCTGCGCACCACGGCAGTGAAGGTCGACGGCGGCTGGATCGTCAACGGCGCCAAGATCTGGACCTCCAACGCCCACCACGCCAGTAAGTGCATGCTGCTGGCCCGCACTGACCCGGACACCTCCAAGCACGCCGGGATCACCTATTTCCTCGCGCCGATGACCCGCTTCGAGGTCAGTCCGCTGGTCATGATCAACGGCGACCAGGAGTTCAACCAGATGTTCCTCGACGACGTGTTTGTCGACGACGACGACGTTCTCGGGGGAGTGGGCAACGGCTGGAAGGTGGCGCTGACGACGCTCGCGTTCGAGCGCGGCAGCATGGCCCTCAACCTGTGGGTGTGGGCGCGGCAGGCAGTCGACAACCTCATCGACGTCGCGGTGGAGCAGGGTGTCGCCGACGATCCCGCCTTCGTGGATGCGCTCGGCGAACTGCAGTGCGACGCCGAGTCGGTGCGCGTTGGATCGCTGCGGATGGTCGGCGAGACCCGTGCGGGGTCGGCGCCCGGCCCCGAGACCTCGGCGTTGAAGAGCCTGTGGGCAGGAGTCGTGCAGAAGGCGAACCGCATGGCCGTCCAGCTCGACGCGGCGGGCGGCATCCTGCTCGACCAACCCGGGGCGACCTCCCGCATGCGGCGCTACCTGCGCGCCCGTGCCCACACCATCGAGGGGGGCACCGAAGAGGTGCAGAAGTCGATCCTGGCCGAGCGGGTCCTCGACCTGCCCAGGTCACGATGAGAGAGGCCAGCTGATGCGCGCGACCTTCACCCAAGACCAGCTCGACATTGCCAAGACGGTCCGATCCCTTGTCGGCAGCGAGCCCGTCACGGCGCGCAGCTGCGTGGCGGACGGCTGGCGTGCCCCGGCGCTGGACGCGACACTGCTGAGCGACTTCGGCCTGCTCGGCGTGCCCGAGGTGGCCGGGGGAGTCGGCTCCCCTCTCGTCGATCTCCTTGTCGCCGTCGAGGCGCTCGGCGAGAGCCTGGTCCCGACGCGGTTTGTGTCGCATGCTGCAGCCGTGCAGCTCCTCGCCGGCTCCGGTACGGTCGACGAGGACATGCTGCAGGGCGCCCGGCTGCTGACACCTGCGGTCGACGTGGCGAACGCACCTGGGTGGGCGTCGGAGGCGCCGTCGACCGATCGGCGGATCCTGGTGCCGCATGCGTCGAGCGCGGACGGCATCGTCGTGCTGTCGCCCGCCGGCGTCCGCCTCGGCGACTTCACCCCCGTCTCTCCCCGGGAGTCGTTCGATCCCAGTTTCCCGCTGTTCGACGCCGTGGTCGCCACCGACGACTCGGTGCCGGTCGGCGACGGAGCGTTGCGGGCGTCCCTGGTCGCAGCTGCCGCGCTGTGCGGCGTCGCCCAGGGCGCGATCGACCTCGCGGCTGGTCATGCTCGCACCCGCGAGCAGTTCGGGCGTGTGATCGGCTCGTTCCAGGCAGTCGCGTTCCAGCTGGCGGAGGCTGCCATCGCTCGCAAGGCCGCCTGGGACCTGACGCTGTACGCCGCGTGGGCGGTCGACCGCGGCCGTGCTGAGGCTGCGATGCAGGTCCACGCCGCCAAGGCATCCGCGGGCAAGGCCGCCGTCTTCGCCGCCGAGCGCAGCATCCAGGTGCACGGCGGGATGGGCATCACGGCCGAGGCCGACCCCCACCTCTACCTGCGCCGCGCAATGGTCCTCGACAGCTGGCTGGGACGCGGCTCGTGGCACAAGCGGCGCGCCGGTGAGCTCCGCATCGCCGGCCGGAAGCCGCACTAGCCCCCCTAGTCCTGCGGTCTCCGCCCTTGTCAGGAGGGCACGTCATCCGTAACATACCGTCTGGTCGGAATATTCTTAGGAGTTATCGTGAAGTTCGGCATCATGAACCTCTTTCCCGTGATTGAGGGGAACTCGGACCACCGGGTTCTTCGAGAGACGCTCGACGAGATCCAGCTCGCCGACGAGCTGGGCTTCGACAGCGTCTGGCTCGCCGAGCATCACTTCTCGACCTACGGCATCCTCGGCAGCCCGTTGCACTTCGGGATGGCGATCGCCGAACGCACCAAGAACATCACGATCGGCACGGCGGTGCTCGTGATCCCGCTGCACGACCCGCTGCGTCTCGCCGAGGACATCGCCGCCCTCGACGTGCTCTCCGGCGGTCGTGTCTCGATCGGCGTCGGCCGCGGCTACCAGCCCTCGGAGTTCGCGGGATTCGGCATTCCGCTCGAGGAGTCCAAGGGGCGCTACCAAGAGACCCTCGAAGTGGTGCGCCTGGCGCTGACCCAGGAGAAGTTCTCCTTCCACGGCAAGCACTTCGACTACGACAACATCACCACCTATCCGCGTCCCTTCACCCCCGGCGGACCACCGATCCTGCAGGGCACCGTGTCGCCGGAGAGCTTCCGCGAGCGGGGAGCCGTCGGTGAGCCGATCATCACCTCGCCCAACTTCACCCCGCTCGGCCTGATGAAGCGCAACTACGACAGCTATCGCGAGGCCATGGAGCAGGGCGGGTTCGACCTGACGAGCTACGACCTTCCCTACATGCAGCAGGTGTGGTCGGGTGAGGGCGAAGCTGGCGCGCAGGAAGCGGCGCAGGCAGCCCTGAACTACTACAAGTCGGTGGGCAAGGTGATCCCGGGGTCCGAGGAGGCGCTGGAGAAGGAGCGGGCCTACTACGAGGCGGTGGCCCGCAACATCGACCTGCTCACGCTCGAGCAGGCGCTCACCCATGGCGGCAACTTCGGCAGCCCGCAACGTGTCATCGAGACCATTGAGCAGCTGCGTGAACAGCTCGGTATCAACCACTACATCGGCTGGTTCCGCATTCCGACGCTCGACCGGGGTGCGGCGATGAAGTCGATGGAGACCTTCGCCGAGACGGTGATCCCGTACTTCCGGGCGCAAGAGGAACAAGCGGCCGCTGCCGCCTCCGAGGCGGTCGTCGGGTGAGGCTCGACTGCTTCCTGAGCGCCCAGTTCGAGCCGGGCGAGTCGGCCGTCGCCGGTATCGACGATGTGCTCGCGCAGGCGAGGGCCGCCGAGGACGGCGGCTTCGACGGGGTCTTCCTCGGTCACCACTACCTCGCCCAGTCCGCGTTCATCCAGCCGGTCCCGCTGGCGGGCTATCTCGCCGCTGCGACCGAACGAGTCCGGATCGGGTTTGGCGTTCTCCTAGCCCCGCTGCTCAACCCCATCGCGCTGGCCGAGGATCTGGCCACGCTCGATGTGCTCAGCAACGGCCGGCTGACAGTCGGCACGGGCGCCGGTTATCGCAAACGCGAGAACGCCGCCTTCGGGGTGGCCTGGGACGACCGACTGCGCCGGCTGCGCGACTACGTCGCGATCCTTCGTGGGCTGTGGGCCGGAGAGGCGATGGACCTTCAGGGCAGCTGGGGTGAGGTCAAGAACGCGTCGCTCTCGCTCCGTCCCGTCCAGCCCGGTGGTCCGCCGCTGTGGATCGGAGCGTTCGCCGAGCCCGCCATCAAGCGCGCCGCGCGCCTCGACGTCCCGTGGATGATCGGGCCGAAGGGCAACGACGCCGAGATTGGTGCGAAGCTCAGCGTCTACCGCGAGACACTCGCGGAGAAGGGCTTCTCCCTCGACCGCGCCTACCCGATGAACCGGGAGGGCTTCCTCGCGGACACCCACGGGGCCGCGGTCGCCGGCATCAAGCCACACCTCGAGCGCCAGTACGCCGGGTACAAGTCGTGGGATGAGGCGCAGTCCATCGACATCGACCGCTACATCGAGGAGGACTGCCTGGTGGGCACCGCCGACGAGGTGCTCGCCAAGATCGCGCACTGGGAACAGGAGCACGGCATCACCCAGATCTCCCTGCGTCTGCAGTTCTTCGGTGCGCCACAGGCCGAGGCCATGGACCAGATCGGGCGGTTCGCCAGCGACGTGATCCCGAGGCTCTCGACCGAGCCGGCCACGAACCCGGTCGAGCAGGGGGTGGGCGTATGAGCGCCACCAACCTGGCCTCCCTGCTGGAGACCCGCGCTGCCGACAGCGCGGCGTACCCCGCTCTCTTCGACGGGACCGGCCAGTTGTGGACCTTCGAGGAGGTGGACCTGATTGCGGGCGGCGTTGCCCATGCCCTGGCCGACCTCGGCGTGGTGGCAGGCGACCGCGTCGCCTCGTACCTCACCAATGGTCCTGCCATCGCCTTCGTGCTGTTCGGCTGCTGGAAGCTCGGCGCCATCCCGGTGACGATCAGCAGTCTCTACAACGGATCCGAGCTGGGCGAGTCGCTCGACAAGACCAAGCCGGGGGTCCTCCTGGTCGACGACCACAGCCCGGAGGCCGTCGCCGCCGTCAGCGGTCGATCGGGTCTGGTCACGCGGTCCATGTCGGGGTCCCTGGACGGGATCGAACGGCTGGACTGGTCGGAGCGTGCTCGCGTCTCCTCTCCCGAGGTCACTCCCGAGAGCGAGGCCTGCATCCTATTCACCGGTGGCACGACCGGCCGCCCCAAGGCTGTCAGCGTCACCCACATCGGCACCTTCCACTCGCTCTCCCGGCTGGCGAGCGTGTCGAAGGGCGACGGTGAGCAAGCGGCTGCACGTGAGGGAGTCCCGCCGAACCTGATCGCACTGCCGCTGTTCCACGGCGGCGGCCAGCACTCCCTGCTGTTCTCGTTCTTCGTCGGCCGCGGCGTGGTGGTGTGGGAGCGCTTTGAGGTCGACCTGCTCGCAACGCTGATGGAGCGCCACCGGTTCGACAACTTCTTCTTCCTCCCCACCATGCTCTTCGACATCGTCCATGCCGAGCGTGACCTCCCGTTCGACGGCGTGAAGTCGGTGCTGGTGGCGGGGCAGGCGCTTCCCTGGTCGGTCCGCAAGGCTTTCGAGGAGCGCTACCGCATCCCGATCATCGTCAACTACGGCTCGACCGAGACCGGTCACATCGCCGGCTGGAACGCCAAGGACATGAAGGCCGGACGGTGGAAGCCGGGCTCGGCGGGCAAGGTGTACGACGGGGTCGAGCTGGAGATCCGCGACGACGACGGCAATGCCCTGCCCCCCGGAAGCGAGGGCGAGGTCGTCGTGCGCTCGGACCTGACCCGTGGCTACGTCGATGACGAAAAGGCGACCAGCCTCTTGGTGCGTGACGGCTGGGTGCACACCGGTGACAACGGCTATGTCGACGACGACGGTGTGCTGTTCCTCGTGGGCCGCAAGCGCGACATGATCAAGTGCGGCGGGTTCCAGGTGTGGCCCGAGGAGATCGAGGATGTCTTGCGTGAGCACGCGCTGGTGCACGACATCCGCGTGCTCGGCATGCCCGACGAGCGCCTCGGTGAGATTCCGGTGGCGGTGGTGGCGCGGGAGGCCGACGACCAAGTCTCCGATGACGAGCTCGCCGCGCAGCTCATCGTGTACTCGCGCGAGCATCTCGCCCACTTCAAGGCGCCGCGTCGGGTCGAGTTCGTGCCTGAGCTGGAGCGCAGCGCGACGGGCAAGCTTAGCCGGGCCGGTGTGCCGGCATCTGTGGCAGGAGGCAACTGATGAAGTTCGGCATCATGGCGTCGCATCAATACCCCCACGAGGACGACCTCGGCAAGCACCTGCGCGACCTCTTCTCGACCGTCGAGCTCGCCGCCGAGCTCGGCTTCGACTCGGTATGGACGATCAACCACTTCCAGTCCAACCTCGCCACGCCCCAGCCGATCTCGATGACGGCCGCCCTCATCCCACACTCGGGTGAGATGACGATCGGCACGGGCATCCTCTTGCTGCCGCTGTTCCACCCGGTGCATGTCGCCGAGGAGTTCGCCACGTTGGACCACCTCTCGGGTGGTCGGGTCGTGCTCGGCGTCGGCGCCGGCTATCGCGACAACGAGTTTGCCGCTCTCGGCGTCGACCCAGACTCGCGCTTCCGTCGCCTCGACGAGAGCCTGCGGGTGATCCGCGCGCTCTGGTCGGGCGAGACCGTGAACCAGGATGGTGAGTTCTTCCCGCTCCACGAGGCCCGGATCGGGGTCGCGCCGCTTACCCCGGGCGGTCCTCCGATCTGGGTCGGCGCGGGAGGCAGGAAGGCCGTGCGCCGTGCGGCGCGTCTCGGCGACGCGTGGTACGCCCCGGGTAACTCGCCCAACCCGACCTTCCTGCCCAAGCATCTCGGCGTCTACAACGAGGCGCTGGAGGAGTACGGCAAACCGCTGGACGGCATCGAGCGGCCGGTCGGCGTCGAGCTCTACTGCGCGCCCACCACCGAGCGGGCGGTCGACCTCGCGCTGGACTACGCCCGTCGGGAGTACTCCACCTATGCGGAGTATCCCGCGCTGCGGTGGCAACGCGACCGGTTCGACGAGCTGGTGCGCAACACGCTGCTCCTCGGCTCGCCGGAGTTCTTGATCGAGAAGACCCGCGGTCTTGCCGACCTCGGCTTGAACCATCTCATCTTCCGGCCGGGCTGGTTGGGGATGCCGACCGAGCTGGTGCACGACTCGCTGCGCCTGTTCGCCAAGGAAGTGATCCCGGCGTTCAGCTGAGCCCCGGGATGCGACAACCGACAACCTGCGCCACACCGAGAAGCCAACCGAGAAGCGAGGAACTACCGTGAAGAAGTCCGACGCCGAGCTGCTGGAGCCGCACTGGGACGCACCGAACATGACCTACGACGAGGAGACGCTGGCGAAGTACGTGAAGTACGACGTCGATGAGAAGCGGTTCGTCGCGACCATCACCTTCGACCGGCCCGACCGCCTCAACGCGATCCCCGTCGCCGCGTTCGAGCGGGTCGGCGACCTGGTGCGTCAGGCCGAGGCCGACGACCGCGTCAAGGTGATCGTCTTCAAGGGCGAGGGCGACCACTTCGGCACCGGCGCTGACGCAGCCGAGTTGGGCCACTACATCGGCTACAAGTCGGGCACCGACAAGGAGTCGCGTCGTCGCCCCTCCCAGCGTCAGCGCATCCTGCCCGACCGCAACATCTTGAGCAACGACTTCACCCGCCCGATCATCGAGTCGCTCAAGGCGACAATCTGCCAGGTGCAGGGCTACTGCTACGGCGGCCATTTCCAGATTGCGCTGTCGGCCGACATCGTGATCGCGACCCCGGATGCCAAGTTCACCCACCCGGCATTCCGCTACCTTGGCCCTGGTCCCCAGGACATGTACCACTGGATCGAGAAGATGGGCCTGACGACCATGAAGGACGTCATGTTGACCATGCGCGCGATCGGCGCGGAGGAGGGTGAGCGCAAGGGCCTGGTGACGAAGGTCGTCGAGCACGACGAGCTGCAGAAGTGGGTAGACGACTACGCCGACGCCATCGCCGTGATGCCGCTCGACTCGCTGATGATGGGCAAGTCGATGATGCAGGTGGTCATGGAGGCACGCGGCAAGGGACTCGGAGCGATGACATCGTGGGTGGGTCACGGCTGGGTCACTAACGCGTCCTTCGATCCCGGTGACTGGAACTTCCTCAAGGAGCGTCGTGACAAGGGCGTCAGCCAGGCGCTTGCCGACCGCGACCAGCTGGTCGCCCCGTTCTTCCGCTTGGGCAGCAGCCGCGCCGGCGAGGAGTGAGTTGCCGGTGAAGTTCGGCATTGTGCTCGATCACCAGTACGAGCGTGGTGAAGACGTCGGAGCCCGGGTGGGTCAGCTCGTGGAGCTGACCCAGCACATCCGTGACCTGGGCTTCGACGCGATCTTCGGCGTACACCACTATCTGTCGTCGCTCAGCACGCCGCAGCCGCTGCCGCTGCTGTCGCGTCTGATCGACCACAGCGGGACCATGCAGCTCGGCACCGGCATCCTCATCGTCACGATGGGGCATCCCGTGCACTGGGCCGAGGAGATCGCCACCATCGACCAGATATCGGGCGGACGCTTCGTTCTCGGCGTCGGGTCGGGCTATCGCGACGACGAGTTCGACTCCTTCGGGATCGACCGCCGCACGCGGGTGTCGCGGATGAACGAGACGATCGAGGTGATGCAGCGGCTGTGGTCGGGGGAGAAGGTCACCCATCACGGCAAGCACTTCGACCTCGACGGCGTGCGGTGCAGTGTGCTGCCCGTGCAACAGCCCGGACCGCCGGTGTGGGTGGGGGCCAACGGACCGATCGGTATCGAGCGCATCGCCAAGCAGGGCTTGCCGTGGTTCGCGCCGTCCAACGTGCGTCGCAACTGGGCGGTCGGCAACCTGCACGACTATCTCGAACACCGCAGGTCCGCCGGCCTGCCGACCGAGGGCATCGTCAACCCGATCCAGCGCGACCTGTGCATCGCGGACTCCTTCGATGAGGCGTACGGCCTAGCTGGCGAGCAGGTCAGGCGCACCTACGGCGAGTATGTCCAATACGGCATGGACTACTTCGAGTCGCAGTGGGAGGGCATCAGGGAGAAGGCACTCTTCTTCGGATCACCTGACGACGTCGCTGCCAAGATCACCGACTTCGCCGACGGCGGCTACAACTACTTCGTGTTCCGCACGCAGTGGCTGAACTTCCCGATCGAGCGGTCCATGGAGATCCTGGAGCGGTTCGCGCGCGAGGTCATGCCGAGGTTCCGGTGAAGATCGGCCACCCGATCGTTCCTGCCAGCGACCTGCAGGCCCAGTTGGAGTTCGACGCCGATCTCGGCGGCAGCCTGAGCAGCCGGTCGCCGGCCGCACCATGCTGACTCTGTAGGTCGAGGACCTGGAGGCGACGCTGTCCCATCTGGAGCGTCGCGGCGTTGCACGCGGAGTGCCGGAGCAGGGGCCGCACGAGCTGCGGTGTGTGGTCAGCGACCCGGGCGGCAACCCGCTGGTGATCTACGAGACGCGCCCACGACGGACGCTCCGGTGTTGTTCGAACATGACGGGTCAGCGGCCTTCATCACGCTCAACCGCCTCAAGGGGGCAACGCGCTCGACACCGCCGCCAAGGAGCTGCTGCTCTCCCACTTGCGGGAGGTGGCGGACGATCCTGCCGTGCGAGTGGTTCTGCTGACCGGGGCGGGCTCGACGTTCTGCGTGGGTCAGGACCTCAAGGAGCTGGTCGCGCTGCTGCGCAGGGACCTCGTCTCGGTCGGCGAGACCCTCGCAGCCCACTTCAACCCGATTGCCGCCCCGCTGACCACGATGGACAAGCCGGTGATCGCCGTCGTCAACGGCACCTGCGCCGGCGTGAGCCTGGGCTTCGCGCTCGCCTGCGACCTGCAGGCGTGGTCGTCCAAGGCGACGTTGGCGGCGGCCTTCAGTGGCGTCGCACTCACCTGCGACTCGGGGCTGTCTCGGTCCTTGGCGCGTTCGCTCGGTGTTGCCCGCGCCGCCGACCTGAGGCTTCGAGGCGCGCGGTTCTCGATCGCGGACGCGCAGGCCTGGGGATTGGCCGGCGAGATCGTCGCGCCGGACGCGGTGTCGACACGTGCGCGTGACCTGACCCGCCAGCTGGTACAAGGCCCGACCCTCGCGTACGCCGCGACCAAGCGTCTGCTGGCCAAAGGCGCACGGCCTTCCGCTGGCCGAGGTGCTCGAGCTCGAAGGCGCAGAGCAGGTCGCGCTCGGCCAGTCGGCTGACCATCTCGAGGCAGTGACCGCCTTCTTGGAGAAGCGCTCGCCGGTCTTCGTCGGCTCGAGTGACGGTCCGTGAGCTGCACCAAGATCACACGCTCCCTGCGGGACAAGGCGGGTGCTCGCCCGGACGACGAGCTGCCGTGGATCCTGTTCACCTCTGGCGCTACGAGCCAGCCCAATGGCCATGGGCAGCTCGGCCTGGAATCACTACGCCATGGCCGTGGATCTGGGCGTGTGCGCCGAGGATCGAGTCCTGGCCTGCTGCCCGATGTTCCACATCGCGGGCCTGGAGTCCCAGGAGTCTTCTCGACACTCGCGGTCGGCGGCAACGTCGTGCTCGGGCGACCCCGCCAGCATCGACGCTCGCGGTGGTACCGGTCGTCCTGCTCGCGGCCATGGCGATCGGCGCGATCGTCACGCCGTCGCGGTTCACGCTCACGCGCCGCGCCGCGTGAGGAGGCTCCGTCCCCACGTGGGATGCCGGATTGTGGCCGATGCCGACAGTCCGGGCCGGTGTGTCGCCGTCGCCATCGGCCACAAGCCGGCGACAGTTGTCGCGATCGGCCACAAACCGGCGCGGGTCAGCGAGAGAACGGAGTCGGCTCTGCGGATTCGGCCTCGCGGTGCGAGTCCCGCGAGATCCGGCGCATCGCGTTCCCGGTGCCCCATGCGGCGATCGCGACGCCGGCGTACCCGAGGGCGGCGCCCGCCACCGTATCGACGAAGAAATGCCAGCCGAGATAGATCGTGGCTAGCACCGTCAGCACCAGGAACGCCCAGGACGCGAACCGGATAGGGCGGCTGAGGTCGAGCAGTCGAGCCATCACGACGATGCTGACCATGATGCCCACGTGCAGTGACGGGAAAGCAGCGATGGTCTGCACCGCATTGGTCGTCAACGGGTTGGTCAGCACGGCGTGCCGGTCGTCCATCAGCTGCTCCACCAGTGGCGTGTTCACGGTGCGCGGCAGCTCGCTGAACAGGTCGGGCCGTGAGTACGCCGGGCCGAGGCTGGGCACGATGAAGTAGGCGATCGCGCCCAGGACCCAGTCGACCGCGATCGCGGTGACATACCATGCGCCCGCGCGGGAGTTGCGCGACCAGACCAGTGCCACGACCAGGGTGAACGGCACCAGGCCGATCCAGATCATGTAGACGCCGGCGAGCACGTGCGCGGCAAGGCCTTCCCCGAGCAGGTTGTGCAGCAGGGTGGCCGGGTCGTTCCCGAAGAACAGGGCCCGGTCGACGCGTTCCAGGGTGCTGTCCCACAGGCGGCCGTTGACGAAGGGTACGGCGGACTTCAGATTGCGGAACGCGACATAGGTGAGGTACCAGGCAGCCAGGCCGACGAACGCGAACTTGATCTGCTGCCAGGTCCACCGCTCGCGCACCACGTCGGTGAACTGCCGTGCCGCTGCGAGCGGATTGCGCCGGACTCGCCAGAGCGTACGCGGCACGACGTCGACCAAGAACGCGAGCAGCAGGATGAGCGGCAGCCGGACGTAGGTAGGACCGGCCACTCCGTCGGGATCACGGATCGGCAGGTCGTAGACCCAGGCCACCACGAAAGCGGTTGCGGCGAACCCCAGCGACAGTGTCACTGCGAACCGGAAGTCCCCGCTCTTCTCCACACCGAATATGGTAACGACAACCAATGGACCCAGGACAACGGTGATTCGAGGAGTGAGCATCAGCGAGTGAAGCGAGCCGGCCGGGACTGCGGACTTGGCCGATGCCTACCGCACCGCGGAGCCGCCCAGCGACTACCGGCATAATCGAGCCCGACTCGACCAGGGGTCCGACTTTCCAGAGATCCAGGAGGTAAAGGCATGAGCCGGTACGAGGGACGCGTTGCCGTGGTGACGGGAGCGGCTCGGGGGATCGGGGCGGGCATCGCGGCCCGGCTCGCCGCTGAAGGGGCCTCGGTCGCGGTGCTCGACTTGGACGAGTCCGCTGCCAGCGCGACCGCTGCCGGACTGGTTGCCGACAACGGCGCCCCCAAGGCTGTCGGTATCGCCTGTGACGTCTCCGACGCCGCCGCGGTCGACGCCGCCGTCGCACGCGTCGTGGCGGAGCTCGGTCGGCTGGACGTGCTGGTCAACAATGCCGGCATCACCCGCGACAACCTGCTGTTCAAGCTCACCGAGCAGGACTGGGACCTGGTCATGAACGTGCACCTCAAGGGCGCGTTCCTGATGAGCAAGGCCGCCCAGGCGGTCATGGGGGAGCAGAAGTACGGCAAGATCCTCAACCTCTCCAGCGTCTCCGCGCTGGGCAACCGCGGCCAGGCCAACTACTCGGCCGCCAAGATGGGCATCCAGGGCTTTACCCGGACGCTCGCGATCGAGCTCGGCCCGCGCGGCATCAACGTCAACGCGATCGCCCCCGGATTCATCGCCACCGAGATGACCGACGACACCGCCGCGCGACTCGGCCTCCCGGTCGAAGAGTTCCGCAAGCTCGCCGCCGAGTCCAACCCGGTGCGCCGGATCGGCTTCCCCGAGGACATCGCGGCCGCCGCGGCCTTCCTGTGCAGCGACGAGGCCTCCTACATCACCGGCCAGACCCTGTACGTCGACGGGGGCGCCAAGGTCTGACCGCAGGTCTGGAGGCAGACGTCGGCGACGATCGGTGTGGTCTCGATACGCGCCTCCTCCGTCGGCGCACTCGACCACCCTGGCGCTGATCGAGGAGAGTCGCGAGGAACGAGCGGCCGTATCGAGACGCCGACCGGACACGAGCCGCCGAAGTCGCGGACTTCTTTTACAGATCCCGGCTCCGACACGCGGCCCGGCCTGGTCGGGAATCTCGACTCACCTACTCCACAATGGGATGCATGTCCATCTCGCACCCTGCCCTTGTCCGTCGCGTCCGCAGCCACGGCTCCGCTCTGCTGGCGGTCGCCGTCGCCTCGTCCCTCCTGCTGGCCGGGTGCGGTGGCAAGGACGAGAAGGAGGCGACGACCGAGTCCGAGGCGAGCCCGACGCCCACGGTGCTCTACTCGCCGTTGACCGGTGAGCAGGTCGAGGCAGAGCCGAAACACCCGATCGTGGTGGTCAAGATCGACAACTCCGAAGCCTCGTCCCCGCAGATCGGCTTGAGCAAGGCCGACCTGGTCACCGAGGAACTCGTCGAGGGCGGCATCACCAGACTCGCGGTGATGTTCGACCAGACCATCCCGGACAACGTCGGGCCGGTCCGGTCGATGCGCGCCACCGACATCGGCATCGTGACGCCCGCCAAGGCCGTACTGGTGGCCAGCGGCGGTGCCCCGCAGACGCTGGCTCGGGTCCGCGAAGCGCAGATCAAGACCTTCACCGAGGGCGCGGCCGGCTTCTACCGCGACGACAGCCGGCACATGCCCTACAACCTGTTCAACCACCTCAACCAGGTGGTCAAGACGATCAAGCACGGCGAACGCCCCGACAGCTACCTACCCTTCGACACCGAGGCCACGTCGATCACCGGCCGCCCGGCGACAGCCCTGGAAGCACGGTTCTCCGGGAGTAGCGTCACCCGGTGGAAGTACGACGGGAGCGGCTACGTCAACACCAACAGCAACGCGGCGCCCGACGACCAGTTCGAGCCCAGCACCGTGCTCGTGCTGCGTGTCCGGGTCGGCGACGCCGGCTACGTCGACCCGATCGGAAACCCGGTCCCCGAGACCCACTTCACCGGCACCGGCAAGGCGATGGTGTTCAACGGCGGCCAACTGGTGCGGGGCACGTGGAGCAAGAGCGACTACGACGCCCCGCTGACCCTGTCGACCCAGGCCGGTGAGCTCAAGCTGCCGCCCGGCAAGGTGTGGATCGAGCTGGTACCGGCCGGGACCGGCTCGGTCGCGGTCACGCACTGACTCTCGCCGAGCTGGGTCCGGTCAGCGCCAGAAGAGTGGTCACAGACGACATGGTTTGCGGCGACAGACTTGTCGTCTGTGACCACTCTTCCCGGGCGGTGGCCCCACGCTTCCCTGCCAGCCCCGTCGAGCCGGCCGCGGCCGTGGAAAACTGTGGGGGTGACGACCACCCCGAGCATCACCTACTCCATCACCGTGCGTCTGGAGTTGCCCGCCAGCGGCTCGGTGACCAGCCTGCTGACCCGAGCCGTCGAGCAGGCCGGCGGGATGGTGACCGCGATCGATGTCAGTGCCTCCGGGCACGACCGGCTCCAGATCGACCTCACCTGCGCCGCTCGCGACACCAGGCACTCCGCTCAGCTCGTCGAGGCGCTCAAGACCGTGCCCGGGGTCGAGGTCAAGAAGGTCTCCGACCGGACGTTCCTGATGCACCTGGGCGGCACCATCGAGATGGCGTCCCGGCACCTGATCCGCAACCGCGACGACTTGTCGATGGTCTACACGCCAGGCGTCGCGCGTGTGTGCCTGGCGATCGCCGACAACCCTGAGGACGCGCGCCGGTTGACCATCAAACGCAACACGGTCGCCGTCGTCACCGACGGCTCCGCCGTGCTGGGGCTGGGCAACATCGGGCCCCAGGCGGCGCTGCCGGTGATGGAGGGCAAGGCGGCACTGTTCAAGCGGTTCGGCGGCGTCGACGCCTGGCCGCTGTGCCTCGACACCCAGGACCCCGACGAGATCGTCCGGGTGGTGCAGGCGATCGCACCCGGCTTCGCCGGCATCAACCTCGAGGACATCTCGGCTCCCCGATGCTTCGAGATCGAGGCCCGGCTGCGCGAGCTGCTCGACATCCCGGTGTTCCACGACGACCAGCACGGCACCGCGATCGTGGTGACGGCCGCGCTCACCAACGCGCTCCGAGTCGTCCGCAAGGAGCTGGCCGACGCGCGGATCGTCGTCAGCGGCGCGGGAGCGGCGGGCAGCGCGATCCTGCGGCTGATGCTGGCCGCCGGCGCCCAGGACGTCGTCGTCGCCGACATCGAAGGCGTCGTCTACCGCGACCGACCGGGCCTGCACCCGTCGCTGGAGTGGGTGGCCCGGCAGACCAACCCGCGCGGTCTGACCGGCACGCTCAAGCAGGCCGTCGCCGGGGCCGACGTATTCGTCGGAGTCTCGGCGCCGAACGTACTCGACGGTGACGACATCGCCACGATGGCCGACGACGCCATCGTGTTCGCACTGGCCAACCCCGACCCCGAGGTCGACCCGGTGGCCGCACACCAGCATGCGACGGTGGTCGCCACGGGCCGCTCCGACTACCCCAACCAGATCAACAACGTGCTCGCGTTCCCCGGTGTCTTCCGAGGCCTGATCGACGCCGCCGCCACCGACGTGTCGGACCGGGTGCTGCTGGCCGCCGCGAACGCGATCGCCGCGAGCGTTGCCGACGACGAGCTCAATGCCAGCTACATCATCCCGTCGGTGT
The DNA here is from genome assembly GCA_047605165.1 of Nocardioidaceae bacterium. Lineage (GTDB taxonomy): Bacteria > Actinomycetota > Actinomycetes > Propionibacteriales > Nocardioidaceae > SSC3. The sequence goes on along the minus strand of JASGGG010000008.1, from coordinate 10,714 downwards.
TCAACGCCGAGGTACATCAGGCCGTCGCGGCCGCTGTGCGAGAGGCCGCCGATGGCGGGTGACCTCCGCGCCGGCCGGTTGCTCATCGCGTCGCCCGCGCTGGCCGACCCGAACTTCGCGCGCACGGTCGTGCTGCTTCTCGACGCGGACGACACCGGTGCCCTCGGCGTGATCCTCAACCGTCCCTCGCGGATGCCGGTCGAGTCGATCCTCCCGGAGTGGACCGACCGGCTGCCCCGGCCTGACGTGATCTTCTCCGGCGGCCCTGTCTCGGGGGACGCGGCGCTGGCCGTGGCGTACACGGAAGCCCCGGTCGGCGGCGAGGTCGAGGGCTTCCGGCCGGTCTTCGACCGGGTCGGCATCGTCGACCTCGACACACCCGTGGAGCGGCTCAGCGGCATCGTCAGCGGGCTGCGGGTCTTCGCCGGGTACGCCGGCTGGGGCCCTGGGCAACTCGAGGACGAGATCGCGGAGGGCGCGTGGTTCTCCGCCGGCAGCGTCCACGGGGATCTGTTCGGTGACCGCCCCGAGCAGCTCTGGGCGAGCGTGCTGCGGCGGCAGCCCGGCGAGCTTGCCTGGGTGTCCACCATGCCTGCCGACCCGTCGCTGAATTAGGCCGTGTTGGCAAATCCGCGTGGCTGCGCCTCCCCGCGCGGAGCGCCGGCGGCGTTCTCCGCGGTCGCCGGGACCAGTCCCGCCTCCGTCGGTCTCGCCGTCGCACACGCGAAGTGCCGCTCGCGTTCGCTCGTCTTCACCAACACGGCCTAGACTTCGAAGAGTGAGCACTCAGTTGAGCCCCGGCGTCGAGACCATCGAGGATCGGCGTACGCAGACCACCGATGACGGCGACCACGAGCGACTCTCCCACTACGTCGAGAAGGACAAGCTCACCGAGGCCATGGTGATGGGTACGCCGGTGATCGCGCTGTGCGGCAAGAAGTGGGTGCCCAGCCGTGACCCGGAGAAGTACCCCGTGTGCCCCGAGTGCAAAGAGGTCTGGGAACAGCTGAAGGACGACGACTGAGCGAGACGACGACCTCCGCACCCACCCGTCCCGCGACCTCAGCACCGCTTCGAGCCTGGCAGCAGGCGGCGTACGACCAGTACTTCGCGAGCCCGCCCCGCGACTTCCTCACGGTGGCCACGCCCGGTGCCGGCAAGACCACCTTCGCGCTGGCTGTCGCTGCTGAGCTGATGGCTCGGCGGATGGTCGACCGGGTGGTGGTCGTCGCGCCCACCGAGCACCTCAAGACGCAGTGGGCCGAGGCGGCCGCGCGTGCTGGCCTGCCGATCGATCCGGCGTACTCGGCCGGTGGCGGGCGTACCAGCAAGGACTTCGTCGGCGTCGCCGTCACCTACGCCGGCGTGGCCACCAACCCGCTGGCGATGCGGATCCGCGTCGAGCGCTACAAGACGCTGGTGATCCTCGACGAGATCCACCATGCCGGCGATGCGTTGTCGTGGGGTGAGGCCTGCCGGGAGGCGTTCGAGCCCGCGCACCGGCGGCTCGCGCTGACCGGCACTCCGTTCCGCTCCGACGTCAACCCGATCCCGTTCGTCGGCTATGCGCCCAACGCCGAAGGGGTGATGACCAGCGCCGCCGATTTCACCTACGGGTACGCCGACGCGCTCGGCGACCACGTGGTGCGGCCGGTGCTCTTCATGGCCTACTCGGGGCAGATGCAGTGGCGCACCCGCGCCGGCGACGAGGTCGCGGCGAGACTCGGCGAACCGCTGACCAAGGACCTGACCGCGCAGGCACTGCGGACCGCACTCGACCCGGAGGGCTCGTGGATCCCGGAGGTGCTCGCCGCCGCGGACACCCGGCTGACCGAGGTACGCCGGCACGTCCCGGACGCGGGGGGCCTGGTGATCGCCGCCGACCAGGACACCGCTCGTGCCTATGCGAAGGTGCTCAAAGCCGTGTCCGGCGAGCGGCCGACGGTGGTGCTGTCGGACGAGAAGGGCGCCTCGAAACGGATCGCGACGTTCAGCGACGGCGACAGCCGGTGGATGGTCGCGGTGCGGATGGTGTCGGAGGGCGTCGACGTGCCCAGGCTGGCCGTCGGGGTCTATGCGACCACGACCACCACGCCGTTGTTCTTCGCCCAGGCCGTGGGCCGGTTCGTACGCGCCCGACGCCGTGGCGAGACCGCCAGCATCTTTTTGCCCTCGACGCTCCCGTTGCTCACCCTCGCCGCCGACCTGGAGACCGCTCGCGACCACGTGCTGAAGCGACCGGTGGAGAGCGAGGACGACATCTTCGCGGCGGAGCAGGCGCTGATCGACGCCGCCAATGCTGCCGAGAGCGCGTCTGCCGAGCAGGAGGCGCTCGCGTTCCAGGCGCTGGGCTCCGAGGCGGTGTTCGACCAGGTGCTCTACGACGGTGCGACGTTCGCGCATGCCGGCGAGGTGCATGTCGGTTCGGAGGAGGAGATGGACTTCCTCGGCATCCCCGGCCTGCTCGATGCCGACCAGGTGCGTGACCTGCTGCGGCATCGGCAGAGCGAGCGCGCCAAGGTGCGGTCGGCCGCGCCGGCTCCCGACGCCGCCCAGCTCACGGCGCAGCTCACGGCCCAGGTCACCGCGCACGAGCAGCTCTCGATCCTGCGCCGCGAGCTCAACGGATTGGTCGCCGCCTGGAACCACCGCACCGGCCAGGCCCACGGCGTCACCCACGCCGCGCTGCGCCGCGACTGCGGCGGACCGCCCGCAGCCGTCGCGACCGCGGAACAGCTGCAGCGACGCATCGACCGCATCCGTGAGTGGGCCACCCGCTCCACGGGGTAACCCCTCGCCGGATTGTGGCCGATGGTGGCAACTGTTGCCGGATTGTGGCCGATGGTGGCGGTGGTTTCACCCTCGACGGCGTCGTCATCGGCCACAAACCCGCGGCGGGTCGTGCGCAGCAGCGACCTACCGTCCCGACGCACCGGCGGCCAGCCCGCACCATCTGGCCGGTGGGTCGGCTACCGTGAGCGACGTGCCGGCCGAGACCTCGCAGACCCTCGACCGCGGCCTGCGTGCATTGACCGCTATCGCTGCATCGACGCGCGGGCTCACGATCGCCGATCTCGCGTCCTCGCTCGAGGTGAACCGCACGGTGGTGTACCGGCTGGTCGCCACCCTGGAGCAGCACGGGCTGGTGCGCCGCGACCACCAGGGCCGCCTGCACGTCGGCCTGGCGGTGCTCGAACTCGCCCGCGGTCTGCAGCCGGTGCTGCGGGAGCTGGCGACTCCGGTGCTGCGTACGCTCGCCGACGAACTGGGCGCGACGGCTCACCTGACGCTGGCCGACGGGGGCGAGGCGCTTGCGGTCTGCGTGGTCGAGCCGTCCTGGACCGACTTCCATGTGGCGTACCGGGTCGGTGCCCGGCACCGTCTGGACACGGGCGCGGCCGGCAAGGCGATCCTGCTCGCCCGGTCGGCCGCGGACTCGACGTTCGTGGAGACCGCCGGCGAGCTGCAGGCCGGTGCCCGGGGGCTTGCCGCCGCAGTCCTCGGCGTGGACGGGCTCGAAGCCTCGGTCGGCGTCGTCACCCTGGGCGCTCTCGACGTCGCCGCGGCGAAGCCGAAGCTGCTGGCCGCCGCCGGCCGGCTGGCCGAGTTGCTCGGCTGAGCCGGGACGTCGCGGTCTGTTAAGAGAGGTCCCCGACTTCGGCGTCTCGCGTCCGGTCTGCGTCTCGATATACGCCTCGCAAGCTCGGCGCACTCGACGACCCAGAGCGGTCTCGATACGGGCTCGTACCTCGCCCTACTCGACCAGCGATCATTCCGCCGATCGAGTAAGTCCCGAGGAACGAGGGCCTGTATCGAGATCACGCCTCGCGCTGGCCGCAGCGTCCACGAGCGGGAGCGCACGGTAGGGCACCTGCTCGGCGAGCGCGACGACGGTCGAGGATCGCTCGATGCCCTCGATCGCGAGCACCTGGTCGATCACCCGCTGCAGGTCGGCATTCGACCGCGCGACCACGCGCGCCCACATGTCCCCGGAGCCGGTGATCGTGAACGCCTCGAGCACTTCCGGGACGCGAGCCAGGCCGCGCGCGACCAGGTCGTGGCCACGTCCCTGGGCGATCTCGAGCGTCAGGAATCCTGTGACGGGGTAGCCGAGCGCGGCGGTCGACAGGTCGGGCCCGAAGCCGGTGATGACTCCGCGATCGACGAGTCGGTCGAGGCGAGCCTGCACGGTGCCGCGTGCCACGCCCAACCGCCGAGACGCCTCGAGTACGCCCACGCGTGGCTCGGTTGTGTACAGCTGGATCAGCTGAGCGTCCAGATTATCCACTGAGTCGCTCCTCTAGTGCCGATTGGCTATGCAGATTGTCTATCATCTCATCGTACTGTTGCACGCTATGTGTGTCCGGCCCACTCTGGTCGCTATGACGACCACGCCTGTGAACCCCCTGACCGGATCGCTGACCGCGGACGAGCTCCGTGCCGACCTCACGACGGAGCAGCTTCGCCAGCTCGTCGGGCTGGTCGAGTACGACGCGAGCAACGACCCCTTCCCGGTGACGGCGATGGACGCGGTCTGCTTCGTGGTCGGCAACGCCACTCAGTCCGCCGCGTTCTACCAGCTCGCCCTGGGCATGGAGCTGGAGGCCTACCGAGGCCCGGAGCAGGGCTACCGGGACTCGAGGTCGTACGTGCTGTGCAGCGGCAGCGCCCGGTTCGTGTTCACCGGCGCGGTCTCGCCCGGCAGCCCGCTGGCCGACCACCACCGCAAGCACGGCGACGGAGTCGTCGACCTGGCGCTGGAGGTGCCCGACGTCGACAAGTGCATCGCGCACGCCCGCTCGGTCGGGGCGACCGTGCTGGTGGAGCCCCACGACGAGACCGACGAGCACGGCACCGTCCGGCTGGCCGCGATCGCCACCTACGGCGAGACCCGGCACACGCTGATCGACCGCAGCCGCCACGGCGGGCCGTACCTGCCCGGCTACGTCGCGCGCTCCTCGAGCCTCGCTCGGCCGGAGGGCCATCCGCGCCGGTTGTTCCAGGCGATCGACCACTGCGTCGGCAACGTCGAGCTCGGCCGGATGGACGAATGGGTCGAGTTCTACACCAAGGTTCTGGGCTTCACGAACATGGCGGAGTTCATCGGCGACGACATCGCCACCGACTACTCGGCGCTGATGAGCAAGGTGGTGGCCAGTGGCAACCACCGGGTGAAGTTCCCGTTGAACGAGCCGGCCGTGGCCAAGAAGAAGTCGCAGATCGACGAGTATCTCGAGTTCTACGACGGCGCGGGCTGCCAGCACATCGCGCTGGCCACCGGGGACATCTTGGGTACGGTCGACATCCTGCGAGGCAACGGCATCGAGTTCCTCGATACCCCCGACTCCTACTACGACGACCCCGAGCTCCGCGCGAGGATCGGTCAGGTGCGGGTGCCGGTCGACGAGCTGAAGAAGCGCCGCATCCTGGTCGACCGCGACGAGGACGGCTACCTGCTGCAGATCTTCACCAAGCCGATGGGCGACCGGCCGACGGTGTTCTACGAGTTCATCGAGCGGCACGGCTCACTCGGCTTCGGCAAGGGCAACTTCAAAGCCCTCTTCGAGGCGATCGAGCGTGAGCAGGAGCTCCGCGGCAACCTCTGAGCAACGAACGGGCGTTGGTGTCGCCCGACGCGGCCGGCTTGACGCCTCAGGCGTCGGCGGGTCGGCTACCCGAAGTGGAAGCGCTATGGTCCCCCGGTAACGGCCCCGGCAAGGACCGTGGAACTCTGGGCCAGCGTGTGGCCGGCGACTCCACAATGATCGCCTCCGTAGGGATCGCCTCCGTAGGGATCGCCTCCGTAGGCGCTCAGTCGATGTCGCCGATCAGAAGAGCATCGGCCTCCTCGGCGTCGCCGGCGTGGTGGGGGGCCGGCGCAGTAGCCGGAAGAGTGCCGCGGAAGGCGGCCAACACGGCGGTGCCGATCAGCACGGCGATCGCGCCCATCCAGAAGGGGGCGTGGACGCTGACGTGCTCGCCCAGCTTGCCCGCGGCGTACGGGGCGATGGCTCCGCCACTGAAGCGTACGAAGGAGTACGCGGCGCTCGCGACCGGGCGCTCGACGGGAGCCGTCCCCATCACCAGCGAGGTGATCAGCGTGTTGTTGATGCCGAGGAACGCGCCGGCGACGATGATGCCGACCACCAGCACGGTCTTGTCGTCGGTCCAGACCGCCATCGCGACCAGGTCGGCGGCGAAGAGCACCAGCGCCGCGATGATTGCGGGGATCGCCCCGATGCGGGCTTCCAGCCAGGGTGCCCCGACGACGGAGGTGAACGCGAGCAGGAGACCCCAGCCGAAGAAGATCCAGCCGACTTGGGCGGCAGACATGTCCAGCGGGAACGGCGCGAACGCCAACAGGGTGAAGAAGCCCATGTTGTAGAACAGGGCGGTGATCGCGACGGTCAGCAGCCCGGGGTAGCGCAACGCCTTGAGCGGCTCGACGAGTGAGGTCTTGCGCGGCGCCGTGGGCGTCGGCGGCAGCAGGAACGCGGTGGCGGCGAGAGCGATCGTCATCAACACGGCCACGCCGAAGAACGGCGCCCGCCAGGAGATCTCGCCGAGTTGGCCGCCGACGATCGGCCCGGCGGCGATGCCGATGCCCAGCGCGGCCTCGAACAGGATGACGGCCTGGGAGAACGAGCCCTTCGCAGAGCCGACGATCGTGGCGAGCGCGGTCGCGATGAACAGCGCGTTGCCCAGGCCCCAGCCGGCACGGAAGGCGACGATGCCGGGCACCGCGTTCATCATCCCGGCCAGAGCGGACGACACGATGATGACCGCCAGGCCGGAGAGCAGTGTGCGCTTGGCGCCGATGCGGGTCGACACCCAGCCGGTGATCAGCATCGAGACGCCCATGACCGCCATATAGCTGGTGAACAGGAGCGAGACCTGGCTCGGCGAAGCACCGAGCTCGTCGGCGATCGGCTTGAGGATCGGGTCGACCAGGCCGATTCCCATGAAGGCGATGACGCACGCGAATGCGACGGCCCAAACGGCGCGGGGTTGGTTGCTGAACTTCATACGGGTTAGCTCTCCAGGAGGTGGCGGATGAGTGCGACGGCGCGGGCGACGTCGTCGGAGGTGTAGGGGGCCAGGCGCGAGGCGAGCAGTTCGCCGTGCGTACGCCGGGTGCCGGTCAGTGTGTCGCGTCCGGCCTGCGTCATCGAGACCAAGCAGGCCCGGGCATCGTCGGGATGGTCGCGCTTCTCGACCCAGCCGCGCTCGACCAGCGCGTTGACCGTCGTGGTCGCCGTCGGTTGCGAGGTCAGGTCGGCCGCGGCGATCGCGGTGACGGTGCTGGGCCCGAGCTCGTCGAGGATCGAGAGCACGCGCACCAGGGTGGGTGGAGCCTCGACGTCGGAGCCGCGGCGGATCGCCCGGTGGAGCCGAGCCGTGTACGTCACCAGCTCTGATGCCTGCGCGGTCAGATCAGGTACTTGGCTCACACAACTAATATACATAGTGTTCCTATGTAAAACAAATCGGTGTGACTTCGCTGGACTGGGTTTCGCTGGGCGGGCCTGGGTTTCGCCGCGCGGGGCTGGATTGTGGCCGATCCCGGCAGTTGCTCGGTGCTTGTGGCCGATGCCGACAACGAAACCCCGGGCGGGTATGTCGCCATCGGCCACAAGCCGGCAGTAACAGTCACCATCGGCCACAATGCGGCGAGTTGGCTGGGGATGCGGTGAGTCGGCGACGTACACCGGCCGCGGAGACAGGTCCGGCCCCATGCGGACTGTAGGGTCGCAGCGTGTTGCTCGCGCTCGACACCTCCACCGCGTACGTCTCGGTCGCCGTCTTCGACGACGATCAGTTAACGGTGCGTGCCGAGCGCAACGAGGTCGGCCCGATGCGACATGCAGAACTGCTTGCGCCGACGATCACCGCTTGCCTGGACGATGCCGGCCTGGTCTGCCAGGAACTCACCGCGATCGTCGTCGGGGTCGGTCCCGGTCCCTACACCGGTCTCCGGGTGGGCGTCGTCACGGCGCTGACCCTTGCCGACGCGCTGCGGATTCCTGCGTACGGCGTCTGCTCGCTCGACGCGATCGCCAGCGAGAGCGGCGTGCTGGAGCCGCTGGTCGCGACCTCCGACGCGCGCCGCAAGGAGTTGTTCTACGCCGAGTACGACGCCGGGCAGCGACTGGGAGGGCCGCTGGTCGCCAAGCCCGACCGGATCGACATCGCCGGCCGGGTCGTGACCGGAGCCGGGCACCGGCTCTATCCCGACGTACTCCCCGCAGCCGTTCCGCCCCCCTATCCGCACGCCGCCGTGTTGGCGTCACTGGTCGCCCGCGAGCTGGTCGAGGTCCTCGCGCCGGAGCCGATCTATCTGAGGCGGCCCGACGCGGTAGCACCCGGCGCCCCGAAGAAGGTGTCGTGATGCAGGTGCGGACTGCTGTGCGCGACGACGTCGGCTGGGTCGCGGAGCTGGAGACCGAGGTCTTCGGCGCTGACGCCTGGACTGCCGAGCAGGTCTCCGAGGAGCTGCTCGGGGAGCGGCGCCGTGGGTTCGTGGCCGAGGACAGGTCCGGGTACGCCGTGACCCTGCGCGTCGACGATGTCGCCGACCTGCAGCGCATCGCCGTACGCCCGGCTGTCCGACGGGCCGGGATCGGTCGAGCCCTGCTCGGCGAAGTCTGGGAGCAGGCCCGCGCCGACGGCGCCAACCGGATGTTGCTCGAGGTCGCGGCGGCCAACGAGGCGGCTCTGCGGTTCTACGCCTGGGCCGGCTTCGTCGAGATCGATCGCCGTCCCCGCTACTACAAGGACGGAAGCGACGCGGTCGTGATGCGAGCGGCGCTGCACGCGGGCTGCGGAGGCCGCGGATGAACGGCTGGATTGTGGCCGATGGCGACCGAGTGAGCTGGATTGTGGCCCATGGTGACGGCGACACGCCGGAGCGCATTGTTGCCATCGGCCACAAGCCAGCGGAAACAGTCACCATCGGCCACAATGCGGCGGCGGCTGGACCGTTCAGAAGATGGACGCATGACTGAACCACTCGTACTCGGCATCGAGACGTCTTGCGACGAGACCGGAATCGGCATCGTACGCGGTCACACGCTGCTGGCCGACGCGGTCGCCAGCAGCGTGGACGAGCACGCGCGCTTCGGCGGCGTTGTGCCGGAGGTCGCCTCCCGCGCGCATCTGGAGGCGATGGTGCCGACGATCCATCGGGCCTGCGAGACGGCGGGCATTGCGCTGCCCGATGTTGACGCGATCGCGGTCACCAGCGGCCCTGGCCTCGTCGGGGCGCTGATGGTGGGGCTGGCTGCTGCCAAGGGGCTCGCGGTCGCGCTGGACAAGCCGCTGTACGGCGTCAACCACCTCGCCGCCCACGTCGCGGTCGACCAACTGGAGCACGGACCGCTTCCCGAGCCTTGTTTGGCGATGCTCGTCTCCGGCGGTCACTCGTCGCTGCTCAAGGTCAGCGACGTCACGCTCGGCGTCGAGCCGATGGGCGCGACGATCGATGACGCCGCGGGGGAGGCTTTCGACAAGGTCGCCCGACTGCTCGGTCTGCCGTTCCCGGGCGGCCCGCACATCGACCGGGAGGCACGATCGGGGAGCTCGGTGGCGATCGACTTCCCCCGCGGGCTGACTTCGCGCCGCGACCTGGAGCGGCACCGCTTCGACTTCTCCTTCTCCGGGCTCAAGACCGCCGTCGCCCGTTGGGTGGAGGCGCGTACGGCCGCGGGGGAGCCGGTGCCGGTTGCCGATGTCGCCGCGTCGTTCCAGGAGGCGGTCTGCGACGTGCTCGTCCGCAAGGCTCTCGACGCCGCGTCGTCGGAAGGGATCGAGGACATCCTCATCGGCGGCGGAGTAGCCGCCAACTCCCGGCTCCGTGCCCTGGCCGAGGACCGTGCCGCGAAGCTCGGCATCCGCGTACGCGTCCCTCGCCCTGGGCTGTGCACCGACAACGGGGCGATGGTCGCCGCCCTCGGCGCCGAACTCGTCGCCCGCGGGCGTACTCCCTCGGCTCTCGACATCCCTGCCGATTCGTCGCTCCCGGTCACCACCATCATCGCCTAAGCCGAGTTGGCGTGAATCGTCACCGAGTTGGCATGAATCCTCGGCCCTGGCCATTGGAGGCCGCAACTCTGTCCTGGTGAGTCAGCAGAGCAAAGAAGAGGGGCGGCCGACGTCGGGCCGTGGTCCGATTCCGCCCCGCAGACGTCACCCCGGAGAAAGTGGTCACAGACGACATGCTCGCTGCCGCAAACCATGTCGTCTGTGACCGATCCTCCATCGGGCCGAGCTCGGCAGTCAGGGCTGCGAGGTCAGGTGGATGGTGCTATCGCCGTACGGATCGTCGGTCTCGATCGGGTCGCCGGCTTTCTCCAGCTGGCCGTCGACTCCGAGCCGGACGAGTTGGAACGACTGACCCTCGTACATCAGCGCGATCAGACTGTCTTTCTCGCCGTCCCACCGGACGTCGATGATCAGACCCTCGTGCGTGGTCTGGAACTTCCGGACAACCTGACCGGTCTCGGCGTCGAGCACGGCCAGGTAGCCCATTCCCTGCCCGTCGCCATAGGCCGGTTGGCCCAGCACATACTGGCCATCGGAGCTGAACGAGGTCAGCTCGTACTCGCAGGTCTGCCACGGCACCTTCGGCCCGTCCCGGACCTCGGAGCAGGAGCCGTCGTCCATCGACTTGTACATGTCCGATACCGCGCCCGTTGACGAGACCCCGCCGCCGTGG
>JASGGG010000007.1:0-62022 GCA_047605165.1 Nocardioidaceae bacterium | reverse complement strand
GCGCCTCCAGCGTGTCGTCGTGGGTGACACTGTGCCGGCCGTCCGCGCGGCCGGCGAACCGGTGGTCGTACTTCGGGTTGCGGCCGATCGGTGCGTCGACGGTCCCGCGCAACGGGTCGGGATGACCCTGCACGAGCGCGTGGTAGGTCTTGTCGACCTCACGGTGCCGGAAGGCGTTCTTGAGGCGTGAGTACGCGTATTCCGATTTGGCGATCACCATCGCCCCGGAGGTCCCCACATCGAGCCGCTGCACGATGCCCTGCCGCTCCGAGGCACCGCTGGTCGCGATGCGGAAGCCAGCCGCGGCCAGGTGACCGACGACGGTCTGGCCCTTCCAGCCCGGGCTCGGATGCACCGCCACACCGACGGGCTTGTCGATCACGACCAGCGCGTCGTCGTCGTGCAGGATCTTGATGCCCTCGACGATCTCGGGCACGACCGCGACCGGGTCGACGAGGTCGGGGATCTCCACCTCCAGCAGAGCGCCCGGAACCACCCGCTCGGACTTGGCGACCTCGCGGCCGTCGAGCCGTACTCTGCCTTCGGCGACCAGCTCGGCCGCCCGCGTACGCGAGTAGCCCAGCACCCGCGCGATCGCTGCGTCGACACGCTCGCCGGCCAGTCCTTCGGGCACGGCGACGGCTCGGTGCTCACCCACGAGCGGCTCCCGCAACCCTCATGCTTCGGCGTTGCTGTCAGCGCCGGGATCCCCGGCGGCCCGGTGTCGGCGGCCGTCGATGCCGACGCCCCGCACCGCCTGCAGGATGATGACCGCGGCGGCCACGTTGATGCAGATGTCGGCGACGTTGAACACCGGCCAGTGCGGCACCTGGAAGAAGTCCACGACGTGACCACGCAAGAAACCGGGCTCCCGGAACACCCGGTCGGTGAGGTTGCCGAGCACCCCACCGAGAAGGGCGCCCAGCCCGATCGCCCACATCGGGCTCCGTAGTCGCCGGGAATACCACAGCACCGTGCAGACGGCCACGATCGCGATGCAGGACAGCACGATCGTGTACGAGGTGCCGGTGCTGAAGGCCGCCCCCGGGTTACGGACCAGATGCAACTGGAGCAACGACCCGATGACCTGGACGGGGTCCTCGCCGAGCTTCGCGACCGCGAGGGCCTTGGTGGCCAGGTCGAGCAGGTAGCAGCCGAGTGCCACGGCTGCGAACAAAACCAGGGGTCGACGGCTCACCGGTGAGTGGCTGCTGGTCGCTCCGGATCCCTCCACGGGCTCGGTCAGCGACGCTCCTCGCGCTGCTTGCATGACAGGCACAGTGTCGCACGCGGGAATGCCATCAGCCGCATCTTGCCGATCGGCTCCCCGCACGACTCGCAGACACCGTAGGTACCGGCGTCGATCCGGTCCAAGGCGTGCTGGGCCTGTGCCAGCATGTATCGGGCGTTGTTAGCCAGGCTCATCTCGTGATCGCGCTCGAAGGTCGTCGAGCCGATGTCGGCCTGGTCGTTCCCGGCGCCGTCACCGGCGTCGCGCATCAGCCCCGCAAGATCGGACTCGACCTGGCGCAACTCGTCTTCCAGGCGTACGAGATCACTCGCGAGCTCGGCACGTACCTGTCGCAACTCCTTGGCGGTCCACGGGGTTTCGCCGGCCTTCACCGCCAGCCGTGACCGCCGCGCCGGCGAGGCGACCGCGGCGGGCCCTGGCGCGGCTGCGGCCTTGGCGGGCACCGTCTTCTTCGCCGGGGCGGCCTTCTTGGCAGCTGCCTTCTTCACGGCTGCACTCTTTTCGGGCGCCGCCTTCGTCGCGGTTGCCTTCTTGACCGGTGCCTTTTTGACCGGTGCCTTCTTAGCCGGGACAGCCTTCTTGGTGGGTGCCTTTGTCGCGGCTGCGGCCTTCCTGGCCGAAGCGGTCTTCGCGGGCGCCGACTTCTTCGCAGCAGCGACCTTCTTCGTCGGCGCGCTCTTGGCTGTCTTGGCCGGCGCCGTCTTCTTCGCCGCCTTCTTCGCGGTCGTCTTCTTCGTGGCCGCGGACTCCTGGGCGCTCCCTGCTTTGGTGGCCGCGCGCCTGGACGCACCGGTTACCCGGCCGACCGCTTCCGCGATCCTGCTCCTGGTCCTGGCCATATGCACCCGTCCTTAGCTGCCGATCCGCGCGATTTCATACGCTATGCCCCGATTTTCCAGTGGGACATGTGCCGCGAGGATATGCCGTGCTCCCCGACCACACAAACCACCACGCCCGGATGCAGCGCACGCGCATTTCTGCCTCGACGACCGGCCGTGTCAGAATTGCCCTGACCGCAAGGCGTTGACGGGACGAGTAGCAACCGGCACGGCCGCGAGCGATCCGGGGACGGTGTGAGCCCGGAGGAAACGGCCGGTGGCGAAAATCAACCCCGAGCCGTCGGAAGAGCCGGTGCACCACCGGGGTAGACCCGACAGCGGCCGACCCGATGAGCGGGCAGGGCGACGACAGCGCGCCTCGCCAAGAAGGGTGGTACCGCGGGTCTCGTCCGCCGACGAGGTTCGTCCCTTCGTCCAACGACGCACCACGACGAAGGCACCCCCGTGAGCAGCTACACCCCCGTCCCACCGCAGGTCGATCTCCCCGCGCTGGAACGCGCCGTACTCGAGCTATGGACCACCGAGGACACGTTCGCGACCTCTCTGGAGCGCAACGCCGGCGGCCAGCCGTGGACCTTCTACGAGGGCCCCCCGACCGCCAACGGGATGCCGGGCACCCACCACGTCGAGGCCCGGGTATTCAAGGACGTGTTCCCCCGGTTCCGCACGATGCAGGGCTACCAGGTCGATCGCAAGGCAGGCTGGGACTGCCACGGTCTGCCGGTCGAACTGGCGGTGGAGAAGGAGCTCGGCTTCAGCGGCAAGGGCGACATCGAGGCGTACGGCGTCGCGGAGTTCAACGCCCAGTGCCGCGAGTCGGTGCTGCGCAACGTGCACCTGTTCCGCGAGATGACCGAGCGGATGGGCTACTGGGTCGACCTCGACCACCCGTACAAGACCATGGACAGCTCCTATGTCGAGTCCGTCTGGTGGGCACTCAAGCAGATCTTCGACCAGAAGCTGCTGGTCGAGGACTACCGGGTCGCGCCCTACTGCCCGCGCTGCGGCACCGGGCTGTCGGACCACGAGCTGGCCCAGGGGTACGAGACGGTGACCGACCCCTCGGTGTACGTACGCTTCCCGCTCACCAGCGGCCCGCTGGCCGGGCAGGCCGCGCTGCTGGTGTGGACGACCACGCCCTGGACGCTGGTCAGCAACACCGCTGTCGCCGCACACCCGGACGTCGCCTATGTCGCGGCCACCGACGGCGCCGAGACCCTCGTCGTCGCCGAGCCGCTCTTCGAGTCCGTGCTCGGCGAAGGCTGGATGGTCACGCAGCGCTTCACCGGCCGTGACCTCGAGCGTTGGGAGTACGCCCGTCCGTTCGACCTGGTCGACTTCCCGACCGGGCAGCCGGCGCACTTCGTCGTGCTCGCCGACTACGTCACCACCGAGGACGGCACCGGCCTGGTGCACCAGGCACCCGCCTTCGGTGAGGAGGACATGCAGGTCGCCCGTGCGTACGGGCTCCCGGTCGTGAACCCGGTCGGCCCCGACGGCGCGTTCGCGGCCGACGTGCCGCTGGTCGGCGGGCAATTCTTCAAGCACGCCGACACCGCGCTGGTCGCGGATCTCCAGGAGCGGGGACTGCTGTTCCGGCACCTGGCCTACGAGCACTCGTACCCGCACTGCTGGCGCTGTCACACCGCACTGCTCTACTACGCCCAGCCGAGCTGGTACATCCGCACCACCGCCCGCAAGGACGAACTGTTGCGGGAGAACGAGGCCACCAACTGGTACCCCGACACGATCAAGCACGGCCGCTACGGCGACTGGCTGGACAACAACATCGACTGGGCGCTGTCCCGTCGCCGCTACTGGGGCACCCCGCTGCCGATCTGGCGCTGCGAGGACGACCATCAGGTGTGCGTCGGCTCGCTTGCCGAGCTGTCGGAGCTGACCGGTGCCGACCAGTCGGGGCTCGACCCGCACCGCCCCTACGTGGACGCGGTGACGTTCGCCTGCCCGGCCTGCGGCAAGATCTCGACCCGGGTGCCCGACGTGATCGACGCCTGGTTCGACAGCGGCTCGATGCCGTTCGCCCAGTGGGGCTACCCGTACGTCGAAGGATCGAAGGAGAGGTTCGAACGGGCGTTCCCGGCCGACTTCATCTGCGAGGCCATCGACCAGACCCGCGGCTGGTTCTACACGCTGATGGCGGTCAACACGCTGGTGTTCGACCGGTCGTCGTACAAGAACGTCGTGTGCCTGGGCCACATCCTGGCCGAGGACGGCCGCAAGATGTCCAAACACCTGGGCAACATCCTGGAACCGATCGGCCTGATGGACGAGCACGGTGCCGACGCGGTGCGCTGGTTCATGGCCTGTGGCGGGTCGCCGTGGGCGGCGCGCCGGGTCGGGCACCAGACGATCCAGGAGACCGTCCGCAAGGTGCTGCTGACCTACTGGAACGTCGCCGCGTTCCAGTCCCTGTACGGCCGCGCGAGCGGCTTCGAGCCCGATGCCACGCCGGCGCCGGTGTTCGGCGAGCGCACCGCGATGGACCGCTGGGTGCTGGGTGAGGCGCAGCGGCTGACCCAGCAGGTGACCGATGCACTGGAGCACTTCGACACCCAGCGAGCGGGAACCCAGCTGGCGGCGTACGTGGATCTGCTGTCGAACTGGTACGTCCGGCGCTCGCGGCGCCGGTTCTGGGACGGCGACCCGGCCGCGCTCGCGACGCTGCACGAGTCGCTTCAAGTGGTCACGTTGCTGATGGCTCCGCTGACCCCGTTCATCACCGAGCGGGTCTGGCAGGACCTGTTCGCGTCCACGTCGTCCGAGCTGCCGCGATCGGTACACCTGGCCGCCTGGCCGGTCGCCGACGAGGAAATGATCGACGACCAGCTCGACACCCGGATGCGGCTGGTGCGCCGACTGGTGGAGCTGGGCCGGTCGGCCCGGGCCGAGGGCAAAGTCAAGACCCGGCAGCCGCTGCGCCGAGCGCTCGTCCCGTCGGCTGCGCACGCGGCGCTGACCGACGAGCTGCTGCGCGAGATCGCCGAGGAGCTCAACGTCGGCACCGTGGAGCCGTTCTCGTCAGCGGGCGAACTGGTCGCCTACGAGGCCAAGGGCAACTTCCGCTCCCTCGGCAAGCGGTTCGGCAAACGGACGCCGGTCGTCGCCGCCGCCATCGCCGCCGCCGACGCCGCCGGACTCGCTGCCACACTGGCCGACACCGGGGTCGCCACCGTCGATGTCGAGGGCACACCGACCGAGGTGACCGCGGACGAGGTGATCGTCTCCGAGCGTCCCCGCGAGGGATGGTCGGTCGTCAACGAGCAGGGTGAGACGGTCGCACTCGACCTGGCCCTGTCGCCCGAGCTGGTGCTCGCCGGGGTTGCGCGCGACGTCGTACGCCTGGTGCAGGAGGCCCGCAAGAGCAGCGGGTTCGAGGTCACCGACCGGATCACGCTGACCTGGGCCGGCGGGGCCGAGGTGACCGGCGCTATGGCTGCCCACACCGACCTCGTAGCCGACGAGGTACTGGCAACTCAGGTCGTTGCTGCCGAGCCGACCGGAAACGTCTTCACCGACGACGAACTCGACCTTCGGTTCTCGGTCGAGCGCCGCTAGCTGCGGGTCCGGTGATCGAGTGCCGCCGCAAGGTACGAGCGGCGGTGTACCAAGCCGCTTCCGGTCGTCGAGTGCCCGGCGAGGAACGAGCCGGGTGTATCGAGACGCCGACTGGACGCGCCTCGTCCCGCGGCACACTCGACCAGCGATCAGCTAGACGCGTCCTCGCCCAGGATTGACTTGAGCCGCTTCGGGGCCGCGTCGCTCGAGGAGGACGCGAAGCTCCCGGCGGGCACGGAGGCTGCCTCGCTCTTGCCCTCGAGAGTCTCCAACTGCTGGCGGAAGTAGCTCTTGAGACGCGAGCGGTACTCGCGCTCGAAGGAGCGCAACCGCTCGACCTCGGAGTTGAGCGCGTCGCGTTCCTTCTCCAGCTCACCGAAGAGCTGCGTACGGCGCTCGGCCGTCTCGGCGTCGAGCATCTGCGCGCGGGTACGGGCGTCGGACTCGAGCATCTCGGCCTTGGTCTTGGACTCCGAGGCGAGCCGCTCGGCCTTGGTGCGAGCCTCGCCGATGATCTTGTCGGCCTCGTCCTTGGCGGTGTTCTCCAGCTCGTCCGCGTTCTTGGTGGCGATCTCCAGCAGACGGGCCGCGGCACTGGACGCGTCGGCCACCGTGGCCACCTGAATCTTCTCGACGGCGGGCGCGGCCGCAACGGGCGCCGGGGCCTCGACCACCGGAACGGGCTCGGGCTCCGCCACGACCGCGGGCGCTGGGACGGGCTCCGGCGGAGTGCCTCCGGCCTGGGCGGCTGACAGCTTGCTGCGCAACTCGTCGTTCTCTCGGGTCAGTCGGCCGAGTTCGGCCTCGACCTCGTCGAGGAACTGGTCAACCTCGCCCATGTCGTAGCCCTCACGAAGGCGTACGGGAGTAAAGCGCTTGTTGCTTACGTCCTCAGGCGTTAGCGGCATGACCTCACCTTTGCTCTCGACAGTGCCTCGTGGCAGAGACACTTGTATGCGGTTTCGGGTGTGCGGCTCGGGATGCACCTACGGCGCACGTCGATACGTTACCCCCCCGATGTGAAGGATAGCGGCTCACGTCACTTGTGCCACATCTAGTGCTCCGGTGTCGCAGGGTTCAGCCGAAGAAGATCGCGACATTGAGCCGCTGCAACACGTAGAGGAGCAACAGCACGATCAAGAAGGCCAGATCCAGGGCCATGTTGCCGATCCGGAGCGGCGGTACGTAGCGGCGGACGAAGTTGATCGGCGGATCGGTGAGCGTGTAGATGATCTCGAGGATCACCAGCATCGGGCCGGTCGGAGTCCAGGACCGCGCGAACACCTGCACCCAGTCGACCACCAGCCGCGCCAACATCAATCCGATGTAGAGCCACAGCAGGAACGCGATGATCGAGCCGACGGTTTGCACCCGGGCATCCTAGCGGGCTCTGCGTTACCTGGCGGTCGTGGCGCGTGCAGCGCAAGGCGGAGGAGCGAAGGCGCCCTTCAAGCGGAGCGGGGCGTCGAGCGACGACAACGCAGCGATGTGCGTGCCACGGCCGTCAGGACTGGTTGAAGAAGCTCGGATCGGCGATCCGTGCCTTGTCGGCGGTGGCGACGGCGACGTTGGGCGGGGAGAGCAGGAAGACTTTGCTCGTCACCCGCTCGATGGAGCCGCGGACCGCGAACACCAGGCCGGCGGCGAAGTCGACCAGCCGCTTGGCGTCGCTGTCGTCCATCTCGGAGAGGTTCATGATCACCGGGATGCCGTCACGGAAGTTCTCACCGATGGTGCGTGCCTCGTTGTAGGTCCGTGGGTGCAGCGTGGTGATCCGGGAGAGCTCGACCTCGCGAGGAGCCGACACCGGGCGACGGCGCTCGGCGAGCTGAGTCACGCTGCTGGCGCCAGCTCCGGACCGTTCGCGCTGCTTGGGGGGCGCGGCGGTCGCGCCAGTGCGCTCCTCCAGCTCCGACTCGTAGTCGTCATATTCCTCGAAGCGTTCGTTGTCCTCGAGCAGGCCGAGGTAGACACCCATCTTGCGCATCGCGCCGCTCATGACTTCGCCCTTCCACACATGGAACTTTCCTGAACCGACCCTACCCGTGCGAGGGCCTCGAACCGAGGATCGCGGAGCCGACACGCACGTGTGTCGCGCCGCGCTTGATCGCTGCTTCGAGGTCACCGCTCATCCCGGCGCTGATCCAGTCGGCCCCGGAGCCGACACCGGCGTCGTGGCTCCGTATCCGAGCCGCGACCTCGGCCAGTCGCTCGAAGGCCGGGTCAGGGTCGCCGCCCAGCGGCGCCACACCCATCACGCCGCGCAGCCGAAGGCCCCTCGTGGCCGCCGCCTGCTCGGCGAGGTCGTCGGCAAGCTCCGGCCGGACTCCCCCGCGGCCGGCCACGGGCTCAGGGTCGAGGTCGACCTGGACGAGCACGTCGATCAGTACGTCGCGGGCAAGCGCGGCGCGGCCCAGCGGCGCCAGCAGCTTCGCCCTGTCGACGGAGTGCACGACATCGGCGTACGCCCCGACAGCGGCGGCCTTGTTGCTCTGCAGGTTGCCGATGAAGTGCCAGCGGGCATGGTGACCGGGCACGAGTCGCCTGACCTCGGCTGTCTTCTCGACGGCCTCCTGGTGCCGGGACTCGCCGAAGTCGCGTACGCCCAAGTCGAGCAGGTGCACGACGTCGGCGGCCGGGAAGAACTTGGTGACCACGACGAGGGTGACCTCGCCCGGGTCACGGTCGGCCAGATCACACGCGGCGGCGATGCGCTCCTGCGCCGCCACCAGCCCAGCAGCAAGCTCCTGGTGGCGGGTCATGAGCGGACCTTGATGAGCCCGGCTTGCCGGCCGGCTCGGGCCCCGTCGCGGCGATGGCTGTACAGGTCGTCGTGCTCGCGCGTGCACTCGCCGACGTAGCGGATCTCGACCTGACGTTGTTCGAGCTGGGCGATCACCCCATGGCCGATGTCGAGCGACGGCGTGCCCCAGGTGGTCTTCGCGCGCGCCTCGGGGCAGACCGCCGCGACCTGCTCCTGCAACCGGGAAGGCACCTCGTAGCAGCCACCGCAGATGTGCGGGCCCACCCAGGCGACGAGCCGCTCGGCGCCGAGCTCGCGGAGCCGTTCGACCGCGGCGGGGACCACTCCGGCCTCCAGCCCGGGTCTTCCGGAGTGCACGGCCGCGGCGAGTCCACGCTCCGGGTCGCCGATCAGCACCGGCACACAGTCGGCTGCCCGTGCCAGCAGCGTGACCTCTGGCCTGGCTGTGGCGAGCGCGTCGCAATGTGGCCGCTGCCCCGGCTGGTCGACCAGAACCACCTCGTTCCCGTGCACCTGGTGCATGTCGGCGAGCGCTCCGCCGGGGTTGAACCGAGCCAGCACGCGGTCGAGATTCTCTGCCACGGCACCTGGATCGTCATCACCGGTCAGCGCGAGGTTCAGCGAGGCGAAGGGCCCGGTGCTGACCCCGCCGGATCGATCGGTGAAGGCGATCTCCAGCCGCCCGGCCTTGTCTGTGAAGCCGAACAGGAGCGCCTACTTCAGGAAGTCCGGGACGTCGAGGTCGTCGTCGGCCGCCGAGTCCGGTACGCGAACAGCCGGGGCTGGCTGCTCCGCTACCTCCGACTTGGTTGGCTGCGGGTTGACCGGCCCACCCTGACGTTGGGCGACGGCGGCGCGTACGTCCTCCTGGGTCAGCGGCGGAGGCGTGTCTCGACGCAAGGCGGGTCCATCGGCGCGTTTCTTGGGTGCACCGCCGTCGAAGCCGGCGGCGATCACCGTGACCCGAACCTCGTCGCCCAGCGCATCGTCGATCACCGCGCCGAAGATGATGTTGGCCTCGGTATGGGCCGACTGCGAGACGAGCGCTGCTGCCTCGTTGATCTCGAACAGACCGAGGTCGGAACCGCCGGCGATCGAGAGCAACACGCCGTGCGCACCGTCGATCGAGGCCTCCAGCAGCGGACTCGAGACGGCCATCTCGGCAGCGGCGATCGCCCGGTCCTCGCCGCGCGCCGAGCCGATTCCCATCAGCGCCGATCCGGCGTTGCTCATCACCGACTTGACGTCGGCGAAGTCGAGGTTGATCAGGCCGGGCGTGGTGATCAGGTCGGTAATACCCGAAACGCCTTGCAGGAGCACCTGGTCGGCCTGCTTGAAGGCATCGAGCACCGAGACGTTGCGGTCGCTGATCGACAACAACCGGTCGTTGGGGATCACGATCAGGGTGTCGACCTCGTCGCGGAGGCTGCCGATGCCGTTCTCGGCCTGGTTGGCGCGTCGCTTCCCCTCGAACGCAAACGGCCGAGTCACGACACCGATGGTCAGCGCGCCCAGCGAGCGGGCGATGCGGGCCACGACCGGCGCCCCACCGGTGCCGGTGCCGCCACCTTCGCCTGCGGTGACGAAGACCATGTCGGCGCCCTTGAGCACTTCCTCGATCTCGTCAGCGTGGTCTTCGGCGGCCTTCATGCCGACCTCGGGGTTGGCGCCGGCACCGAGGCCGCGGGTGGCTTCGCGGCCGATGTCGAGCTTGACGTCGGCGTCGCTCATCAGCAGCGCCTGTGCGTCGGTGTTGATCGCGATGAACTCGACGCCCTTGAGACCTACCTCGATCATCCGGTTGACGGCATTGACGCCGCCTCCGCCGATGCCGACGACCTTGATGACGGCCAGGTAGTTCTGCGGTGCAACCACGGCAGTACCTCTCATGCTTGGGTGTGTTGATATGCGGCCGGAACCCTAACCTTGAAGTAAAGGGTTATAGTTATGTCAACCTGTTGTCTGCAAATGACGTTAGGCCAGCCAGCGCCGAGAACCTGGCCGACACGCCGCGTGATTGCTGATCGAGTAGGCCGCGAGGTACGAGCGCCCGTATCGAGCTTCTGCGGACTTGTGGCCGATGGCGCCGACGACACGCCCACGCGGATTGTCACCATCGGCCACTTTCCCGCTGCCACAGTCGCGATCGGCCACAATCCGGCTTCGGCGGCCCACTACCGCACCGTAGGGGTCCCGGGCGAGGTGACGTCGTACGCCTTCGCGTCGGGCTGAACGCGCAACAGTGCCTCGAGTACCTCGGCCTTGGTGGCCGACCGCTCGGCGCTCCCCCACTCGACGGTCGCTCCGCCGGCCAGGGTCAGGCGGATGTCGTCGACCGTGTGCACGTCGATGCTGCGCGTCCTGCTGGTCAGCGACGTCGGCAATGCGGTCACGATCTCGGCGGCCTGGCGCAGCGCGTCGACCGACACGGTGGCGCGGGCCCTGACCAGCGGCAGGTCGACCGGACGGTGTTGGTAGCTGCGGAACAGTACGCCGGTCGGGTCGAGTCCGCGCAGCACGCCTTCGCGGTCAACGACGGCCACGGCACGCCGCTCGGTGACCTCGATGCACACGGCGTCGGGCCAGCACCGGCTGACGTCGACGTCGGAGAACTGCACGACGTCTTGGAGCCGGGCCTGGATCGCGGCAGTGTCCACGCGGGCGAGCGGACGGCCCATCGGCACCTCGGCCTGCTTGCGCACCTGCGCGTCGGACACCAGCGCGTTGCCGGTGATCTTCACCTTCTCCACCGCCAGTCGGTCGGAGAACCACACCAGCCAGGCCAGTCCCACGATCAGCGCGATCCCCAGCAACGTCAGCAACAGCGGCCGCAGGGCGACGAAGCGGCGGACCAGCCGGCGGCGAGCGAATCTGCGGCGGGTCAGGTCGAGATTCTCGTGTTCGGGCAACTCGGTGCCGTGGCCGGTCGGTGGCGAGATCGTCACGGGTGCGCCTCCTGGCGTTCACGCAGCAGCTCCAGCACCTCGGGACCGACCAGCGTGATGTCGCCGGCACCGAGGGTGATCACCAGGTCGCCGGCCCGGGCACGGTCGGCCAGCTGCAGCGGGGCCCGGGACCAGGACGGCTCGAACCTCACCCGCTCGGCAGGCAGCGGGACGCTGGCCGCGACCATAGCGCCGTTGACGCCTGGCTCGGGGTCCTCCCGGGCGAGGTACACATCCATCACCACGACCTCGTCGGCCGCGCCGAGCTCGGTTCCCATCTGCTCCCCGAAGATCTTGGTACGCGAGACCAAGTGCGGCTGGAAGGCCACGATCACCCGACCGGAGCCGGCCAGGGCGCGAGCGGCCTGCAGGTCGCCACGGATCTCGGCCGGATGATGGGCGTAACTGTCGTACACGCGCACGCCAGCGGCCTCGCCCTTGAACTCCATCCGGCGACGCGTGCCCGAGTAGGCCTCCAGCCCACGCTTGAGATCGGCGAAGCCGAACCCGAGGGCCAGCCCGGCGGCCAGCGCAGCCATGGCGTCGAGCACGTAGTGCCGACCAGGGATCCGCAGCGTGACGTCGCCGAGCCGACGGCCGCGGTCGATCACGGTGAAGCACGAGGAAGGGCCCGCGAAGGCCAGATCGACGCAGCGCAGGTCGGCGGTCGCGGACTCCCCCACGCCGACCACGCGCAGACCGATCGCCCGCGCGCTCTCGGCCAGGGCAGCCGCACCAGGGTCGTCGACGCAGCACACGAGGAAGCCGCTGGGGTCGATCCGGTGCAGGAACCTCTCGAACGCCTGCCGGTACGCCTCGACCGTGCCATAGCTGTCGAGGTGGTCGGCTTCGACGTTGGTGACCAGCGCGCCGAACGGCGAGTAGACGAGGAAGGCACCGTCGGACTCGTCGGCTTCGGCGACGAAGATCTCGCCGCTGCCGTCGTGGGCGTTGGAGCCCGACTCGTTGAGCTCACCGCCGATCGCGAACGACGGGTCGGCCCCGCAGTGCTGGAGCGCGACAGTCAGCAGGCTGGTCGTCGTGGTCTTGCCGTGGGTGCCGGCGACGGCGAGCACGGTACGACCCTGCATCACCGCGTCGAGCGCGGCGCTTCGCGGGAGCACGCGCAACCCCTGACGGCGCGCCTCGCGCACCTCGGGGTTGTCCTCCCGGACCGCGGTCGAGACCACGAGGGTGTCGACGTCGTGGACCTGCTCGGCCGCGTGCCCGACGTACACGCGGGCACCGAGCGCCCGCAGCGCCTCCAGCGTGCTGGACTGCCGCGCGTCGCTGCCGCTGACTCCGATGCCGCGAGCCAGCATGATCCGTGCGATGCCGGACAACCCGGCACCGCCGATGCCGACAAAGTGGACGCGGCCCAGTTGATCGGCAGGCAACAGCTGGTCGGGGACAGGGACAATCATCGGTCACCTCCCCGCTCCGGTGATCGAGTAGGTCGCGAGGCACGAGCGACCGTATCGAGATCACGCCGGCGTCCTGGCCGGTGAGAGAAGTCCGCGACTTCAGCGCATCGCGTCCGGGCGGCGTCTCGATACACCCGGCTCGTTCCTCGCCGGGCACTCGACGACCGAACGTGGCTCGACACACGCCTCGCACGCTCGGCGCAGTCAACGAACGTAACCGGCTCGATACGCTCGCTCATGTCGCCGCACCCGCCTCACCAGCGATGCCCAGGACGATCCGGGCGAGCCGGTCGTCGGCGTCGCGGCGGATGAGTCCCGAGGCGGCCGCGCTCATCGCGTCCAGGCGAGCGGGGTCGGTGGCAAGCGGGATCACGTTGGCCTGTAGCCACTCGGGGGTCAGCTCGGCATCGGCGACGAGGAGCGCGCCGCCTGCATCGACCACGGGACGGGCGTTGAGCGCCTGCTCGCCGTTCCCGATCGGCAGTGGCACGAAGACGGCCGGTAGTCCGACCGCTGCTGCCTCGGTGACGGAGTTCGCTCCCGCACGGCACACGGTCACGTCGGCGGCGGCGAACGCGAGATCCATCCGGTCCACATAGGGCACCACCACGTAGGGCGGCTCTCCCTCACCTCGGGTGACGACGGCCTCGCCCTTGGGTCCAACGACGTGCAACACCTGTACGCCGGCAGCGGCGAGGTCGGCCGCGGCTCCGGACACGGCCTGGTTGAGCCGGCGAGCGCCTTGAGAGCCCCCGGTGACCAGCAACGTGGGCAGCGCGGGATCCAGCCCGAACTCGCGGCGTCCCTGGTCCCGCAGGGCGGATCGGTCCAGGGTCGAGATCATCCGCCGGATCGGCAGGCCGACGTAGTGACCGCCGCGCAGCGGGGTGTCGGGGAAGCTGGTCGCGACGTAGCCGGCGAAGCGGGCACCGACCTTGTTGCCGATGCCGGGCAAGGCGTTCTGCTCGTGCACGACGATCGGCACCTTGCGCCTGCGCGCGGCCAGGTAGACCGGCACCGAGACGTAGCCTCCGTAGCCGACGACGACATCGGGCTCGATGCGGTCGATCAGCGCGCCCGCGGTCCTGACCGCGGCACGCAGCCGGATCGGCACCTTGAGCAGGTCGAGACCGGGCCTGCGTGGCAACGGTACCGGCGGGATCAGCTCGAGCGGGTAACCCGCCGCGGGCACGACCCGGGTCTCCAAGCCACGTGCGGTGCCCACACAAGTGATCCGCGCATCCGGCTCGGCCCGCATCAGCGCGTCGGCCGTCGCCAGCAGTGGCGAGGTATGGCCGGCGGTGCCGCCACCGGCCAGCATGATCTTCACGGTCATCAGCGTCTCACCGGCCGTCGCCGCCCGCCGGGAACCACCGATTCGTCTGTGGTCGCCCTGTGTCGAACAGACGCAATCTCACAGACGAACCCGGGGGTGCCTGTCTCACCGAGCCGAAGGTCACCGGTCACGGACGCTTCCGGTGTCGGAGGTGACTCCGGCGGCACCACGTCGCTTGCGGGCGCGCAGCGCTGCCCGGGCACCCGGCTCGCTGCGCGCGAACGAGATCAGCAGGCCGAGCGCGACCAGCGACGGGAGCAGCGCCGAACCGCCGTAGGAAACGAGTGGGAGCGGGATCCCGATAACCGGGAGCAGGGCCAGCACCATACCGATGTTGACCATCATCTGCGCGGTCAGCCAGACCGTGATGCCTGCGGCCATGAAGCGTACGAACGGGTCCTGGGTGCGGATCGCGACCCGGATCCCGGCGTAGGCCAGCACCAGGAACAGCGCGAGCACCAGCAACGTGCCGAGCATGCCGAGTTCTTCGCCGAGCACCGCGAAGATGAAGTCGGTGTGTGCCGCGGGCAACGCGCCCCATTTCTGCTGTGACGCGCCGATGCCCTTGCCGAAGATGCCACCGGTCGACATCGCGAAGATCCCGTGCGACGCCTGCCAGCCGGCGTCGCCGTAGTCCTTGAACGGATCGGTGAACGAATACAGCCGTTGTCGTCGCTCGGAGTCGGTCGCGGCCAGGAAGAAGGCGCCCGTGCCGGCGATCAGCATCGCGCTGACGAACAGCTTGGCGGGTGCGCCGACGACCCAGAGCAGACCGAGCACGATCGCCATCAGCACCAGCGCGGTGCCGAGGTCGTGGCCGACCAGCACCAGCGCGACGATCGTGCCCATCACCGGCACGACCGGGAAGAGCGTGTGCTTCCAGTCGCCGAGCAGAGACTCCTTCTTGGCGTAGACATCGGCACACCACAGGATCACCGCGAGCTTGGCGATCTCCGAGGGCTGGATCAGCAACGGCCCGAGTGCCAGCCAGTTCTGGTTGCCGTTGACCTCGCGGCCCATGCCGGTCTGGGTCAGCACCAGCAGGACGGTCGCGACGAGCAGCGCCGGCCAGGCGAACCAGCGCAGCACCCGGTGCGGGATACGACTGGCGAGGAACGCGCAGGGCAGGGCGAGCACGACCCAGGTCAGCTGGCGCAGGAACACCCGGTAGCTGTCGTGATCGTAGTGCTCGTAGCTGTAGATGCTCGAGGACGACATCACCATGATCAGGCCGAGGGTGAGCAGCAGCCCGGCGGCACCGAGCAGCAGGTAGTAGGACGCGAGCGGCTTGTCCAGCTGCGCCCGCACCGAGGCGACCCAGCGGCCCAGCGAACCCCGGCCGGCCGGGAGCCCGCCGGAAACGGGCAGCTCCGCGGACGGGGCGACGGTCTCTCGGGTACCCGTGACCGTCATTGCCGCCCTCTCGCCTCAGTCGGGGCTCTCCCCGAGCCGTCGTACCGCGGCGGCGAACGCGTCACCGCGCGCGGCGTAGTCGTCGAACATGTCCATGGATGCGCAACCCGGGGCCAGCAGCACCGTGTCGCCCGGTCGGGCGAGGTCGGCAGCAATCCGGACCACGCGGTCCATGACAGAAGTCTCGCCGTCCCCGACGACGATCACCGGGACATCGGGCGCGTGTCGCTCAAGTGCCCGCGCGATCGCCTCCCGGTCGCGGCCGATCAGCACCGCGCCGCGCAGCCGGCCGGCCACTGCCTGCACCAGGCCGTCGAAGGTCGCGCCCTTGGCCAGCCCGCCCGCGATCCACACCACCGGGTCGTAGGCCGCCAGCGACGACTGGGCCGCGTGCGGGTTGGTGGCCTTGCTGTCGTCGACATAGCGCACACCGGCCACGGTGGCGACGTCGGCGATGCGGTGCCCGTCGGGACGGAAGGCGCGCAGGCCGTCGCGCACGGCGATGGCGGGTACGCCGTGGGCACGGGCCAGGGCGGCCGCGGCCAGGGCGTTGGCGATGAAGTGCGGTGCCGGCGAGGCCAGATCGGCGATGTTGCAGAGCTCGGCGGCGTTGTGTTGGCGCTGCTCGACGAACGCACGGTCGGCGAGGATGTCGTCGACCAGTCCGACCATGCCGACGCCGGGCAGGCCGAGCGTGAAGCCGATCGCCCGGGTGCCTTCGACGACCTCGGCCTCCCGGACGAGCTCCTCGGTGGCGGGGTCACCGACGTTGTAGACGCAGGCCCGGCTGACGCCTTCGTAGATGCGGCCCTTGTCGGCGGCATAGGCCGCGAGGTCCGGGTACCAGTCGAGGTGGTCCTCGGCGACGTTGAGGACAGCGGCGGACTCACACGCCATCGACGTGGTGTAGTGCAACTGAAAGCTGGACAGCTCGACGGCGTACACGTCGTAGTGCTCGGGATCCATCACCGCCTCGACGATCGGCAGGCCGACGTTGCCGCAGGCGATGCTGCGCAGCCCGGCGTGCCGCAGGATCGTGTCGAGCATCTGCACCGTCGTGGTCTTGCCGTTGGTGCCGGTGACCGCCAGCCACGGCGCGTTCTCGTTCGGGTCCCGCAGTCGCCAGGCCAGTTCGACCTCGCCCCAGACCGGTACGCCGTGGGCGGTCGCCTGGGCCAGCAGCGGCGAGTCCGGCTTCCAGCCGGGCGAGGTGACGAGCACGTCGACGTCGTCCCAGGACAGGCCGGCGGGCAGCCCGCTGGTGACTCCGGGGCCGAGCCGGATGTCGGCGCCGAAGATCTCCAGCAGCGTGGCCTTCTCGAGCCGGTCGCCCCCCTCGGACTCGTCGAGCGCGAGCACGCTCGCACCGAGGTGGGTCAGGTTGTCCGCGGCAGCGAAGCCGGACACGCCGAACCCGGCGACCAGAGCGCGTACGCCCTCCCAGGAGTCGTGGCGCCCCAGGCCGAGCACCCGGTCACTCACGGCGTGCACACCCCCCACTCGCGCGAGATCTCGATACGTTCGCTCGTTCCTCGCGACCTACTCGATCACCGGAACGGTGGTCGAGTAGCGCCGACGAAGGAGGCGCGTATCGAGACCTCACGTCCCGGCCACCCACTCCGCGTAGAAGATGCCGAGGCCGGCGACGACGCAGATCCCGGTGATGATCCAGAACCGGATCACCACAGTGATCTCGTCCCAGCCCTTGAGCTCGAAGTGGTGGTGCAGCGGCGCCATCCGGAACATCCGCTTGCCGCCGGTGGCCTTGAAGTAGCCGACCTGCAGCATCACCGAGAGCGCCTGCACCACGAAGAGCCCGCCGAGGATCACCAGCAGGAACTCGGTACGGGTGAAGATCGCGAGCCCGGCGAGCGCGCCGCCCAGAGAGAGCGATCCGGTGTCTCCCATGAAGATCTTGGCGGGCGAGGCGTTCCACCACAGGAACCCGAAGCATGCCCCGGTGATCGCCGCACACACCATCGCCAGGTCGAGCGGGTCGCGTACCTCGTAACAACGGCCGTAGCTGATGTCGGCCTGGCCGCACCACTGGTTGTTCTGCCAGATGTTGACCAGCGTGTACGCGCCGAACACCATCACGCACGCGCCCGTGGCGAGCCCGTCGAGCCCGTCGGTGAGGTTCACCCCGTTGGAGGCGCCGGCGATGATCACCACGATCAGCACCACGATCAGCACGGCGGGCAACTCCCAGCCGGGGATGTCGCGGATGAACGAGATCGCCTTGGAGGCCGGCGTCTTGCCGCGCTCGTCGGGGAACCGCAGCGCCAGCACCGCGAACACCACCGCGACGAGCGTCTGCCCGGCCATCTTGGCCTTGCTGCGCAGGCCGAGGCTGCGTTGCTTGGAGATCTTGATGTAGTCGTCGAGGAAGCCCACCAGGCCGAGGCCCGCGAAGAGGAACAGCAGCAACAGCGCGGAAGCCGACGGCTCGTGCCAGGTGATCAGCTTGGCCAGCAGGTAGGCCACGATCACCGAGATGATGATCACGCTGCCGCCCATGGTCGGGGTGCCGCGCTTGGTGTGGTGGGTCATCGGCCCGTCGTCGCGGATCAGCTGTCCGTACCCGCGCCGGACCAGGATGCCGATCGCGACCCGAGTGCCGAGCAGGGTGAAGATCAGGGCCAGGCCGCCAGCGAACAGGATGCCTCTCACGCGTCACCCGTCCCCGTGTCAATTCCCGTGTCAGTTCCGGCATCGACTCGGGGCAGGTCGGCCCGAAGCAGGTGTGCGGCGACCTCGTCGAGCCGTCCGCCGCGCGAGGCCTTGAGGAGCACGACGTCACCGGCGCGCAGATTGTCGTCGAGCCAGCGGGTGGCCGCGTCGTTGTCGGGCACGAACACCGACTCCTCTCCCCAGGAACCTTCGAGGTGCGCCCCGAGATGCATCGCCTTGGCCGGCTCACCCACCACGACCAGGCGGTGGATGTCGAGTCGCACGGCAAGTCTGCCAATGGCATCGTGCTCGTCCCTGCTCGACTCGCCCAGCTCACGCATCTCACCGAGCACCGCGACCGTACGCGCCCCCGGGCCGCGGGCACGCCCTATCGCCGCGAGTGCCTTGAGCGCTGCCCGCATCGAGTCGGGGTTGGCGTTGTAGCTGTCGTTGACGACGGTCACTCCGTCGGACCGCTCGGTGACCTCCATCCGCCAGCGCGAGATCGCGGTGACAGCGGCGAGGGATCGTGCCACCTGGCCGAGGCCGAGGCCGAGGCCGAGTGCTGCCGCGGCCACCCCTGCCGCGTTGGCCGCTTGGTGCTCCCCCACGAGCCGCAACGAGACCGCCGCGCTGGCCTGAGCGGTGGTCAGCTGGAAGCTCGGCCGGCCGTGGAGGTCGAGGCGCAGGTCGTGCAGGCGCACGTCGGCGGTGGGTGCTTCGCCGAAGGTGGTGATCCTGGCGGCGGTCCGTGCGGCCATCGCCAGCACCGCGGGATCGTCGGCGTTCAGCACCGCCACCCCGGCAGCGGACAGCGCCTCGACCAGTTCGCCCTTGGCTTGGGCGATCGCCTCGTAGGAGCCGAACTCACCCAGGTGCGCCTTGCCGACGTTGAGCACGACCGAGACATCGGGGCGGGCGATCGCGCACAGCTCGGCGAGGTGGCCGATCCCGCGCGCGCCCATCTCCAGCACCAGGTATCTCGTCGAGGCGTCCGCGCGCAGGACGGTCAGCGGCAGGCCGAGCTCGTTGTTGAAGGAACCCTCGGTGGCGACCGTCGGTGCGGCATCGGCGAGCACGGCTCCGAGCAGGTCCTTGGCGCTGGTCTTGCCCTGGCTGCCGGTGACCGCGACGACCTGGAGTGGACCGGCGGCGCGGAGCCGGTCGAGCTGGTCGTGGGCGAGTGTCTGCAGGGCGGCCCGCACGTCGGGCACGACGACGGTGGGTACGCCGGTCGGCCGGCTGCCGAGCACAGCCGCGGCTCCGCGTTCGGCGGCAGCGGCGGCGTACTCGTGTCCGTCGGCGTACTCTCCCTCGAACGCCGCGAAGAGGCTGCCCGGTGTCACCAGGCGGCTGTCGAGGTACGCCGGCCCGGTCACCACGATCGTGTCGGCCGACGCGTCCTGCCGGGCACCCGCTCCCCGCCGGAGACCGGGCCCCGTCCCGGGGGCTGTGCTCGCCGTCGCATTCTCTCCTCCACGGTGCAGCTCGCCACCGACGACGGCGGCGAGCTCGGCCAAGGTCAGCGGCAGCATCACACCTCCTGCTCGAGAGCGGCCCGCAGCACCTCGCGGTCGTCGAACGGTGTGATCACCCCGTGTGCCTCCTGCCCGGTCTCGTGTCCCTTGCCGGCAACGACCACCGTGTCGTTCGCACGGGCCAGCGACACGGCCAGCTTGATCGCCTCCGCCCGGTCCCCGACCTCGTGCTGCTCGGCGGGGCCGGTCGCACCGGCGAGCACCTCCGCGCGGATGGCGGCCGGATCCTCGCTGCGGGGGTTGTCGTCGGTGACGATCACGATGTCGGCCAGCTCCGAGGCGATCGCCCCCATCAGTGGGCGCTTGCCCCGGTCGCGGTCACCGCCGGCACCGATGACCAGGATCACCCGGCCGGTGGTCGCGGGGCGTAGCGCCTCGAGCACCGCGGTGACGGCGTCGGGCTTGTGGGCGTAGTCCACGATCGCGAGGAACGGCTGGCCCGCGTCCACCCGCTCCAGCCGGCCGGGCACACCGCCGGCGGCCCCGATGGCCTGGGTGATCCGGACGGCGTCGAGACCAGCCTCCGCCAGGCCGGCGATCGCCGCCAGCGCGTTGGCGACGTTGAACTCCCCCGCCAGACCGACCCGGGCGCGGCCGACCTCCGCGCCGTCGCGCAGCACCGTGAACGCCGACTCGGCGGCGTACGCCTCGATCTCGACGGCCTGCCAGTCGGCACCACCGCGGGTCGAGAAGGTCCGCACCGGCACGGTGCATTCCCGGGCCAGCCGGGCGCCGTGCTCGTCGTCGATGTTGACCACCGCCACCGTGCACCGCTCAGGTGTGAAGAGACTGGCCTTGGCGGCGTAGTAGTCCTCGAGGTCGGTGTGAAAGTCCAAGTGGTCGCGACCGAGATTGGTGAACACGGCAACGTCGAAACACACCCCGTCGACCCTGCCCATGACCAGCGCGTGGCTGGAGACCTCCATCGCGCACGCGCGTACGCCCCGCTCGACCATCAGCGCAAAGAGGGCATGCAGGTCCGGAGCCTCGGGGGTGGTCAGGCTGGTCTTGACCTCGGTGCCGTTGATGCGGGTGCCGACCGTGCCGATCACCGCCGAGCCGATCCCTGCTGCGTGCAGGGCTCCGTCGGCCAGCCGGGTGGTGGTGGTCTTGCCCTGAGTGCCGGTCACCGCAAGCAGGGTGAGCTCCCGTGCCGGGTCACCGTAGAGCCGTGCGGCGATCTTCCCTACCGAGAAACGGGGGTTGTCGATCACCACGATCGGTACGCCGGCCGCGGCCTTGACCAGGTCGGTCTCGATCAGATCCGCGCCGGACGGGTCGGTGAGGATCGCGACAGCCCCCGCTCCGACCGCCTCGGCCGCATAGGACGCGCCATGCGCCGCCGCGCCCGGGAGCGCCAGGTAGAGGTCACCCGGAACCACCCGACGAGAGTCGAGCGTCGTGCCGGTCAGGACGACCCCCTCCACGTCGCCCCGGACGGCCGCGGCAAGGGAAGGGAGCAACGCCGAAAGCGGGGTACGCAGCGGCGCACTAGGGCGAAGCGTCATGGAGGGCAGGCTATCTATTCGACGGGCCGAGTGTGTCTCCGCGGCGGCGGGACGACCGCACGCAAGCTCGCGAGAACGTTCCCGCCACACTGCTGGCGGTCTTCTTGGCCGAGCGCGCGCCGGATTGTGGCCGATGGTGGCAATCCCGGCTGGTTTGTGGCCGATGCCGACGAGGACGCCCGGCGTGTCGGTGTCACCATCGGCCACAATCCAGCTCCGCTCGGTGGCGACCTTGCTCGTAAGCCGGAGGGTTTCAGTCACCACGTGACTGAAACCCTCCGCCCTCATCCAGGGCTCCTCGCCAAACCGGGCAGAGAACCTGCAGCCAACGGTGATGAGGCAGCGAGGATTCGTGCCAACTCGCCGACGATTCGTGCCAACTCGGCATCACCAGTAGGCGGGGAGCTTGTGCTCGGTGGTGCCGGTGGGCGGGACGGCGTACTTCGCCAGCACGTAGCTCATGATCTTGTGGAACGCGGGCCCGCCGACCGAGCTGCCGCCGCCGTGTTCGGGGGCGTGGACGACGACGTAGACCGTGAACCGCGGGTCGTCGGCGGGGGCGAAGCCGGCGAACGAGACCGTGTTGGTGCCCTGCGCGTAGCAGTGGCAGGCACCGCCGACCTCCTGGGCGGTTCCGGTCTTGCCGGCAACACGGTAGCCCGTGATCGCCGCGGAGGGAGCGAGCCCGCGGTCGGGGTCGACGACCGCCTCCATCATCCGGGCGGTCTGCTTGGCTGCCTTCTCGCTGACGACCCGGTGCGACGTGCTGACGTCCGATCCGACCACGGTGCCGTCGTTGGTGGTCGCCTTGCCCTCCACCAGGCTGGGCTGGACGTAGATCCCGCCGTTGGCCACCGTGTTGATCGCGGCCGCCATCTGCACGACGTTGACCGACAGACCCTGCCCGAACGCGATGTTGTCCTTGTTGATCTGCTGCCAGCCGGTCCATGAAGGCAACACGCCCGCCGACTCACCGCGTACGCCGATGTCGGTGCGCTGGCCCATCCCGAAGGCCTTCAACGCGTTGTAGAGCCGACGATCCGCGAGTTGTCGAGCGGCGAGGGCGGTTCCGATGTTGGAAGACTGGGCGAGTACGCCGGTCAAGGTGAGCTTGAGCCGGCCGTGCGCGAACCAGTCGTGGATGACCCGGTCGCTGGAGCTCAGCTCGCCGGGCACGACCAGGCGGGTGCGCGGGGTGACCTTGCCGGCGTCGAGCAGTGTCGCCATGGTCACGACCTTCTCGACCGAGCCCGGCTCGTACACGTCGCGCAGCGCACGCGAGCCGAGATCACCCTTGTCTGCCTCGGTCGGGGTGTTGGCGTCGAAGGTCGGGTAGTCGGCCAGGGCGAGGATCTCCCCGGTCTGCCTGTCCATCACGATCGCGGCGCCGGACTTGCCGCCCGCCTTGGTCACCGCATCGCGCAGCACCCGCTGCGTGTACCACTGCACGTCACGGTCGATGGTGAGCGTGAGGTTCTTCCCGTCGACCGCGGGAACCACCGAGTTGTCGCCGAGCGGGATCGGCTGGCCGGCCACACCGACCTCGAAGCTCTGCGAGCCGTCCTCGCCGCGCAGCATCTTGTCGAAGACCAGCTCGGCGCCCTCACCGGCCTGGCCCTCCGCGTTCGTGAAGCCGACCAGATTGGCGCCGACGTCCTTGGCCGGGTAGGTGCGCACCGGGTCCGCCCTGGTCGCGATCCCCTCGTAGCCCGCGTCGGTGAGCTGCTTGACGACCGCCAGAGCCGTGGTCGAGGGCACTCTGCGGACGAGATAGGCGAAATGGTTGGGGTGCGCGGTGGTGCCGGCGTCGCGCAGCGCAGTAAGCAGCTTGAAGTAGTCGGCGTCCAGCCGGTCGGCCAGGATCGAGGCGATCTGGGGTGCCTTGGCCGCGGTCTTGGTGGGGTCGGCCACGATCATCAGCCCGTCGAGCGACTCGGCAAGAGGCACTCCGTTGCGGTCGGTGATCGCACCGCGCACCGCAGGCAGGACCTCGGTCTCCACTCCCACCGCTCGGGCCTTCGCGGCGTACGCCGTCGCGTCGACTCCCTGCAGCTGGATCAGTCGGCCAGCGAAGACCGACATGATCATCGCGATCAGGATGAACCCGAACCGCAGCCGGGCGTCCGACAATGCCCGGATGCGCCTGACCCGGGTCCGCGTGGCCTTGGGGCCGCGCGTGCGAGCGGCGGGCCGACTCGCCTTGCTCACTCGCTCACCCTTTCCACCGCTCGGTCATCGTCCTGCCAGCCAGCCCGCCGATCGAGTGCCCGGAAAGGAACGAGCCGGACGTATCGAGATCACGCCGGCGCCCCGGTCTCGATACGCGCTCGTACCCCGCCCTCCTCGACCAGCGACTGCGTGGGCCCAAAGATCAGCTTTCCTGGTTGTTCTTTCTACCTGCCGAACCGGCCTAGTCCCGGGTGGGCGCGCCGGAGGAGTCGCTCTGGTTGCTCCCCGACCCCTCTTGGTCGGGCTTGCTGCCGGCATTCGACTTGTCAGCGGTCGCGGACTGCTGCGCCTGCGTCTTCGTCCGGGGCAGGATCACCGGCGCGGGACGCAGCACCGGCGGCTTCACCGCATCGGGAGCCGTCGCCCTGAAGCAGTTCACGCACGTCGAGGTCGCGCCCTCCCCCTCCACTCCAGCGCCTTCCCCTCCCGCGCTACCCAGCTTGAGGAACGCCGGCGCGTCGGGAGGACGCATGCCGAGGTCGAGTGCCTGGACGGCCAGCGCCTGCGGGTCGCGCAGCTTGTCCAGCTCGAGCTGCAACTGTTGCTCCCGCGCATGCAGCCGGTCGGCCGTGACCTGGCGGTCGGCGATCACGAACGAGGTCTTCTGCAGGCTGGTGTTGAACATCAGCAGCCCGACCACCCCGCCGAGCAGGACCAGGCCCACGAGCATCGCGAAGGGGACCCGCGGCGCCGGCCGGCGTACTCGCGGCACGACCGCAAGACGGGCCCGCTCGATCGCCTCCCCGCCTAGACGCGTAGCCCGCAGTTGACTCTTCGCTGCTGGTG
Source organism: Nocardioidaceae bacterium (assembly GCA_047605165.1). Taxonomy (GTDB): domain Bacteria; phylum Actinomycetota; class Actinomycetes; order Propionibacteriales; family Nocardioidaceae; genus SSC3. The sequence goes on along the minus strand of JASGGG010000007.1, from coordinate 37,742 downwards.
TCGTCATGCGACTGCCCCGTCCCGTACTCGTTCCGCGACCCGTAGCCGCACCGAGGCGGCTCGGGGGTTGTCCTGGATCTCTGCCGCCGACGCCTTCTCCGCGCCCCGGGTGACCAGCCGCAGCAATGGCTGGTGGCCTTCGGGGACGAAAGGCAGATCGGGAGGTACGTCGGTGCCGAGACCGGCGGCGAAGGCCTGCTTGGTGATGCGGTCCTCCAGGGAGTGGTAGCTCAGCACGACCACGCGGCCGCGCACACCGATGGCGTCGATCGCGGCCGGCAAGGCGCGCCGGAGCACCTGCAGTTCGTCGTTGACCTCGATACGCAGGGCTTGGAACGTCCGCTTCGCGGGGTGCCCGCCCGTGCGCCTGGCCGGCGCCGGGATCGCGTCGCGGATCAGCTCGACCAGCCGGGCACTATCGGTGAACGGCTGACGCTCGCGCTCGCGCACGATCGAATCCGCGATGCGCTTGGCGAAGCGCTCCTCGCCGTAGACGCGGAGTACCCGGGCCAACTCGACAGCGGAATACGAATTGAGCACTTCGGCTGCCGTGACACCCGTGGTGTCGTTCATCCGCATGTCCAGCGGCGCGTCCTGCGCGTAGGCGAAGCCGCGCTCGCGCATGTCGAGCTGCATGGACGAGACCCCGAGGTCGAAGAGCACGCCGTCGACCCGGCTGAGCCCGTGATCGGCCAGGACCGTGCCGATCTCGTCGTAGACGGCGTGTACGAGCGTGACCCGCTCGGCGTAGGGCTGCAGCCGCGCCCGGCTGCGCTCGAGTGCGTGCACGTCGCGGTCGATCCCGATCACACGCGTACGCGGATAGCTGCGAAGGAGCGCCTCGGCGTGTCCGCCGAGGCCGAGAGTGGCATCCACCAGGATCGCGAGCCGCCCGTCGGACTCGGCGTGCTCGATGCTGGGAGCGAACAGGGCGACGATCCGGTCCAACAGGACGGGAACGTGGGCCGGCTCGGCAGCCTCGGGGTTCGTCTCCGGCGCCATCCTCAGGCCGCCTGGTGAGCCAGCCAGCGCATCAGGACCGTCAGGGCGAGCGTGACGAGGGCAGACCCACCGGCGGAGACGGCGATGACGGCCAGCCCGTCACGCACCTCGTGGCGCACTCGCCGGGCACCGCATTCCCGCCCCGCCTCCGGACCTGGGCCCAGCGCCACCTCGGGGCCCACTTCAGGGCCCAGGCCAGGGGGCTGGTGGAGCAGCGCACTCATCGTCTCGACCCTTGCTTCTTCGTGGCTGGCTATCTCTTGCTCTTGGCTACTTACGGCGTCTCTTCCGGCGGGCGGGGAATCGTCTGGCACCGGGGAAGGTGTGCCAGCGGATCCCCCGCCCAGCCGAGCTCTAGGTGGTGGCGGTCGGATCGGCCCGGTTCAGATAGGTGGAGTGAAGTCGTCGTCCTCGAGGTCGGAGTAGGTGTCGACCTGGCCTTCCTCGTAGGCAGCCCAGGCGGTGGGATTCCAGATCTCGACCCGGTTCATCGCCCCGGTGACGACCACGTCCCGCTCCAGCGAGGCGTACTCCCGCAGCAGTGGCGTGATGGTGACGCGTCCCTGCTTGTCGGGCACCTGGTCGGAGGCAGCCGAGAACAACATGCGGACGTACGCGCGCCCGGCCTTGTTGGCGACCGGCAGGTCGCGGAGCCGCTCGGTGAGCCGAGCGAAGTCGGCCAGCGTCCAGACGTACAGACACCGCTCCTGGCCCCTTGTGATCACCAGTCCCTCGGCCATCGAATCCCTGAACTTCGCGGGGAGGAAGAGCCGGCTCTTGTCGTCGAGCTTGGGGGTGTACGTGCCGGTGAACATCAGCCACCTCCGACCCCGATTGCTCCATTGCGCCGCCCTGTTCCTCCATTTCACTCCACCATACCCCACTTTCCTCCACCGTCAACCACTCTTCGGCGAGATTCCGCACCGAGACGCTGGTAGCGGACGGGACGTCATACCGATCCGAGGTCGTAGCCTCGGATCCGTACGACGCCCGGCTGGGCGCGGCTTGTCGGGCTGGTGTTTCCTGGAGGGACGCCGTGCGGTTGACTGGCGCTCTGGCAAGGCACACCCATCAGGCGCAGCAATCAGGCACAGCAATCAGGAGGGCCCCGGTGTCTTCGGTTCAGGCAATCTCGACCGACGAGCTCGACGAGCTCGCCCAGGTCGCGGCGCAGATCCAGTCGGGAATCGAGCAGGTGATCGAGGGCAAGACCGAGGTCGCCCGGCTGGCGCTCGTCGTCTTGTTGGCCGGGGGGCACCTGCTGATCGAGGACGTCCCCGGGGTCGGCAAGACGATGCTGTCCAAGGCGCTCGCCCGCACCATCGACTGCTCGGTGCGGCGCATCCAGTTCACGCCCGACCTGCTGCCCTCCGACGTGATCGGGGTGTCGGTCTTCAACCAGGAGAACCGTCAGTTCGAGTTCCGCCCCGGTGGCATCTTCGCCAACATCGTGGTCGGCGACGAGATCAACCGCGCCTCCCCCAAGACCCAGTCCGCGCTGCTGGAGTGCATGGAGGAGCACCAGGTCACCGTCGACGGCACGACCTACCGGCTGCAGACGCCGTTCATGGTGATCGCGACCCAGAACCCCGTCGAGATGGAGGGCACCTACGCGCTACCCGAGGCGCAGCGCGACCGGTTCATGGCGCGGGTGTCGATGGGCTACCCGACCGAGAGCGCCGAGATCGCGATGCTCTCCTCGCACACCAGCCACAACCCGCTCGACGACCTCCAGCCCGTCGCCGACGCGACCCAGATCGCCCGCCTGGTGGAGATCGTGGCCACCGTGCACGTCTCGCCCGCCGTGCAGCGCTACGCCGTCGCGATCACGACCGCGACCCGCAACTCCCCCGACCTGCTGCTCGGCGCCTCGCCCCGGGCCACCCTGCACCTGGTCCGCGCGGCCAAGGCCGCCGCGGCGCTGGACGGGAGGGAGTTCGTCCTTCCCGACGACATCGCGGCCTTCGCTGTGCCCGTGCTGACCCACCGGCTGCTCCCGACCGTCGACGCACAACTGGCCGGACGCACCCCCGAAGCGACCCTGCGCGGCATCCTCGGGGGCATGAGCGTCCCTCGCCCGGAGTGACCGATCCCCATGCGCGAGGCACTGTCGGCACTGACCACCCGCGGCCGGGCGTTCCTCGCGGCCGGTGTGGTGATCCTGGTGTGCTCGGTGCTGTTCGGATTCGAACCGCTGATCGCCGCGGGCGCCCTACTGGTGCTGCTCCCGCTGCTCGCCGCGTTCCTGGTCGCGCGTGGCCACTACCAGCTCAGCCTCTCCCGTACGCTTTCCCCGGCTCAGGTCACCGTCGGTAACAAGGCCCAAGTCACCCTCGACCTCGGCAACGCCAGTGGCACCCCGAGCGGTCGGCTGCTGCTGGAGGAGCAATTGCCCTATGTGCTGGGCAGCCGGCCACGGTTCGTCGTCGACCGGCTCGGCCATGCCGGCGCCGCCGGGTGGAGCCGACGCATCGAGTACGCAGTGCGTTCCGATCTGCGCGGCCGGTTCGTGATCGGCCCGCTCAGCGTCCGGCTCAACGATCCGTTCGGCTTGGTCGACCTCGACCGCCGGTTCACCGGCACCTCGATGCTCACCGTCACCCCCCGCGTACACCCGCTCCCCAACGTTCCACTCGCCGGGATGTGGACGGGCGCCGGAGACAACCGGCCGCGGTCGTTCGCCTCCGGCAGCGCAGAGGACATCACCGTGCGGGAGTACCGGCGCGGTGACGAGCTACGCCGGGTGCACTGGCGCAGCAGCGCCAAGGTCGGCGAGCTGATGGTCCGCCGCGAGGAGCAGCCCTGGCAGGCGCACGCGACGGTCCTGCTCGACAACCGCACGTCCTCACATCGCGGGCAGGGGCCGATGTCCTCCCTGGAGTACGCGATCGAAGCCGCGGCCTCGGTAGCGATCCACCTGGTGCAACGCGGCTTCCACGTGCGCCTCGCGACCGCCAGCGGCCACGTGATCGAGGCCGACTCGGTGCTCGAGTCGCTGGCAGTGCTCGATGCCGAGGCGCTCGGCCATCTCGACCTGCGGTTCTTGCACCAGGGCAACAGCGGCCTGGTCGTCGCGGTGCTCGGCGACCTTCACCCGGCCGATCGCCCCAGCCTGACCCGGCTCAAACACTCCTCGTCCAGCGCACTGGCCCTCCACCTCGACGTCGACCAGTGGGCAGGAGGCGCAGATCGCGGCGTCGACGCGGCCGAGGCGTTGGGTCTGCTGGGCGCAACCGGCTTCCTGGCGATGTCGTGCGGACCGCGCGACGCCCTGCCCCACGTCTGGCAGCGGCTGGCCGAGGCCCGGTCGAGCCGCGCTCCGAAGGTGAGCACATGAACGCCTCGATCGCTCCGGCGACCTTGCGGATGCTGGCCTCGACCGTGCTCGTGGGGGCACTGACCTTCGTCGCCTTGTGCACCTGGGCCGGGTTCTCCGAGCGCCCGGCCGGCTACCTCGGGCCGCTCGCGGTCAGTTGCGTGCTGGTCGCGGTCGTCGGGGCCGCCGCCCGGGCCGCGCATCTCCCGGCGGCCGGAGTGCTGCTGGCCCAACTCCTGGCACTCGGACTCTGGCTCAACCATCACCTCGCCGATGCCGACGCCGTCCTCGGCTGGATTCCGACACCGGTCTCTCTCGCGCACAGCATCGACGCGTTCCAGCTCGCCGTCGACCGCGCGGCGCAGTATCCCGCCCCGGTTCCGGCCAGCATCACCGGATTCGCGCCGGTGCTCGTCGTGCTGGGCTCGGTTATCGCGTTCGTCGTCGACGCCCTCGCCTGCACGGCCCGGCGCGTACCCCTCGCCGGTCTGCCCTTGCTGGCCATGTGCACCGCACCGGTCAGCATGCTCGACGATGGTCCGCACTGGTGGCTGTTCCCCATTGCGGCCGTGCTCTTCGCGGCCCTGCTGGCGATCGCCGAGCTGGACCGGCAGGGCGAATGGGGTCGCGAGCTCGACCTGACCCCGGATGACTCGGGTGGCCATTCCGCGGTCTGGACGGCCGCGGCCAAGATCGGCCTGGGTGCGACCACGCTGGCCACCATCGCCCCGCTCCTCGTCCCGGCGCTCGACGGCATCACGCCGTTCGGCGACGGGCCGGGTAACCGGAGTGGCGACAACGGCGTACACATCACCAATCCGGTGCTCGACCTGCGCCGCAACCTGCGGCTCGGAGCCGACATCCCGCTGCTGGCGCTGCTCAGCAACGATCCTGATCCGTCGTACCTCCGAATCGCCGTTCTCGACGAGTTCGACGGCGAGTGGAAACCGAGCCGACGTCATATCCCCTCCGAGCAGCGCGCGAACGGCGAGCTCCCCACTCCGGTCGGGCTGAGCTCCTCGGTGAAGACGCAACGATACGAGTACCAGATCAGGGCCTACCGCGAGTTCGACTCGAGCTGGCTGCCGCTGCCGTTCCCGGCCACCCAGGTCAAAGCACCGCCCGGCGATTGGCGCTACGACACGTCGACGATGGACGTGCTCAGCACGATCAAGTCGGTCACCACCGCGGCTCAGTCGTACACCGCGCGCGGGCTTGCGGTCGAGCCCACCGCCGCCGACCTCGTCTCCGCAGGCACCGCACCCGCGGATCTCGTACAGCGGTACACCAAGCTGGACGACTCGGTGCCGTCGTGGCTGAGCGACTTGTCCGACCAAGTCACAGCGGGGGCCGAGAACGATGCCGAGCGCGCGGTGCTGCTGCAGCAGTTCTTCACCCAGCACCACGAGGATCCCACGCTCGGCCCCGACTTCACCTACGACCTGGGGCAGAGCAGCAAGGGCAGCGGCATCGACGAACTGACCGACTTCCTGCGCAAGTCGCGCCGTGGCTACTGCGAGCAGTACGCGGCGGCGATGGCGCTGATGGCTCGGGAACTCGGCATCCCGGCCCGGGTCGCGATCGGGTTCCTGGAGCCGGAGCACACCGGAGCGAACCGTTACGTGTTCAGCGCCCACGACCTGCACGCCTGGCCGGAGTTGTTCTTCGAAGGCGTCGGCTGGGTGCGGTTCGAGCCGACCCCGGGGTCCCGTGCCGGGGCCGAGCCGCCCACGTACACCCAGAACCTCCTGCGCCCAGCGGCACCGTCGAGTCAGGAGCCGACGCAGCCCGTGTCGCCGTCGGCATCGTCGAGCGCGAGCGCTGCCCCGACCAAGCGTCCGGCCGACCAGCAGCAGGCCGACACCACAAAGTCGGGCGCCACCGGTTCGGGGGTTCCGGGCTGGGCGTGGCTCCTGGCTACGCTCGTCGTCCTGGCCGGCCTCTCCCTGCTGCCGATGGCGATCCGGTCGCTGCGCCGGCACCGACGATTCGCGGCTGCCCGCGGTAGGTCCGCTCGGAGCGTCCCCGACCTGGTCGAGGCCGCCTGGGCGGAGTTGCGCGACACGGTGATCGACCTGCGGCTGCCCTGGGACGACGGCGCCACTCCCCGGCGCCGCGGCGCGGACCTGGCGCCACGGCTGAACACGGCAACCGACCCGGGAGCCTCCGCAGCGCTCCAGCGACTGGTCGGACTGGTCGAGCAGGCTCGGTACGCCAGGACCGCGCCGAGCGCCGACCTGGTGACCGGGCTGCGAGACGACGTGGCGAAGGTGACGACGGCGCTCCAGCAGACCGTCTCGCCCCGCGCTGCTCGCCGGGCCCGGTGGCTCCCCGCCTCCTTGTGGCGGCGACACCTACTCAGCACCGGGGAAAAGCACCACGCCCTGGAGCTCAGCGAAACCCGCTGACGGCGCCTCCTCACCCAGCTGGAGCCGGATTGTGGCCGATGGCGACGGTCAGATCGGACTGTGGCCGACCCCAACCCGGGCCGTACTCTCCGCCCCTCTTTGCCCTGGAAACTCGACCACGGCCAGAGCCGGCCCCGCCGGCTGCACAAAGCCCAGTCTGCGGCGGTGCCAACAGCGCAGCGACGATTCGTGCCAACTCGACGACGATTCGTGCCAACTCGGCATAAGGCCCGATGGGTCGAATGAGCCGAATCAGTAGTCGCGCTCTTCGCGGCGGCGGCGCCACCGCTCCTCGAAGCGCTCCATCATCGTGCCTTGCGGCTTGGGCGTACGCGACTTGCCTGGCTTGCTCTTCTTGCCGCCCTGGATCAGGGCGAGGGAAGGGTCGGCGCTTCCGGGGGGCGTTTCGAGCGTGGCAGTCTGCCTTTGCCCCCTCCAGGCGAGCAAGCCGAGGTAGGCGGCCACCAGCATGATCACGAAACCGACGATGCCGACGATGGTAAGGGAGAAGATCGCACCGGCCATGAGGATCGCCACACCCACGACGAAGGCGCACGATGCCAGAAGAGCTCGGCGGCGGGCCTGCCGGCGGAAGCCAGTGCCTCGCAGGGTGGATGCGAGCTTGGGGTCTTCCTCGACGAGCGCGCGCTCCATCTGCTCGAGCAGGCGGAGCTCCTCTTCTGAGAGCGGCACGGTATCCCTCCAGCCGAACGACTTTTCTGCGTCTAGTCTAGGCAGGTAGCGGTGATCCTGGTAGCGCCGTTCCGAAATCGGTGAGGGGACCTCGGAGCTTTCGCCAGTAGGTGCTGTCGTTGCGAGCGGCGCATCCGGTGGATGCATCGCAAGGCGTGGGGAAGAGAAGGCGGGGCGCCGCAATCGAATGGCCCGTCGACCGACGACAACGCGGCGAGGCGCCGCCGGGGCGGCGCGGAGCAGGCATGGCCTACTGGCGGGGGCTCCTAGCCCTTGTATGCGAGGGCATGGATCTGGGCGGCGAGCGCGAGGTATTCAGCCCGTGCCGAGGCGGCCCGCTCCAACGCGACCAGAGCGTCGGCGGCTCCCGGCTCGAGGTCGACCAGGGTGCTGGGGACGAGGTCGACGAAGACCCGTACCGCGTGGAGGACCGGCTCGCCGAGTCCGGCTCCCTCGATCAGTCGGCGGATCTCCTCCGCGCTGAACCGACCGACCGCAGCGCCCGTTGCGGCATCGAGCTCCAGCAGTGCCTGCGCTTGCGAGAAGTGCCCGGCCATCGCTCGCGCGAGTACGGCGGCGTGCCGCTGCTGCACCAGGAGACTGAGCGCGCCGCCAGGACGGAGCAGTGCGGCGATGGCGCTCAGGGCCGCCGCGGGATCCTCGACGATCTCGAGGACGCCGTGGCAGAGCACCACGTCCGCTGAAGCCGGGGCAACCAGATCGGCCACGCCGGCGAGGTCGCCTTGGATGCCGGTGACCCGCTCGGCCACCCCACGCTCCCCGGCCCGTCGGCCAAGGATGGCCAGCGCGTCGGGGTTGGGGTCGACGACAGTGACCCGATGACCCAGCTCGGCAACCCGAACCGCGAAACCGCCCGTGCCGCCGCCGATGTCGACCACCGTCGCCTCGGTAAGCGGGGCGAGCACCTCGACCAGGGCATCCCAGACCACGGCCGTACGAGCAAGGCTGCGGCGCTGGGTGCTGGTCTGCGAGGTAGTCACGAACACACGGTACTGGCCCGCGACCCAGTCCCACCGGTTCATCTGGGCCGATTCGGCCGCGCTGTTGCGTCTGCGCTGTTGCGTCTGCCCTGTTGCGTCTGCGCCAGGCGGGCGGCCGCAGACGAATCGACTACGTTGGCGGCTATGAGTACGCCCGAGCACCCGTCGATCGCCCACTTCCGCAGCATCTGGGAGCAGCTCGGCGGCACCGGGCGGATCGTGGTGCTGCCCGAGTCCGTGCACACCGCCGTGCTCGCGGCCGAGGCGCTCAGTTGTGAGGTGGGCGCGATCGCCAACAGTCTGCTCTTCGCGGCGCACGGCCCTGACGGCGCCGTCGGGCCGGTGTTGGTGCTGACCAGCGGCAGCCACCGGGTCGACACCGCGAAAGTCGCCGCCGAGCTGGGGCTGGTCAAGCTCAAGCGCGCGACCCCGGAGTTCGTACGCGAGCACACCGGTCAGGCGATCGGTGGCGTCTCTCCCCTGGCCCACCCGGCACCGGTGCCGACCTACCTCGACCGGGCGCTCCGGGCGTACCCGGTGATCTGGGCTGCCGCGGGACATCCGGCTGCCGTCTACTCGACGACCTACGACGAGCTGCTCGCGATGACCGAAGCGACCGAGATCGACGTCAACTAGCACCCGTCATACGCCGGAGAGTTTCAGTCACCTGGTGACTGAAACTCTCCGGAGCGATCTGCCTAGCCCGCGATCTGGGAGAACCGCTTCGAGACCCGGTCGAACATCTCCTTGGGCAGGTTCGGGAACAGATAGCTGACCTCGTTGATCGACCCGTCGGGGAAGATCAAGGGGTTGTCCACCAACTCGGGGGCGACCTTGGTCATCGCCTCCTGAGCGCCCTCCACCGGGCAGATGTAGTTCACCCAGGCGGCGAGCCGGGCGGCGACCTCCGGCTGGTAGTAGTACGCGGCGAGCTTCGCCACCGCAGGCGCCTGGGTGGAGCCGCGCGGGACCAGCAGGTCGTCGGACCAGATCAGCAGCCCCTCCTCGGGCACCACGAACTTCAAGTAGGGGTTCTTCAACTGCTCTTGGAGGATGTCGCCGGACCAGGCGAGACAGGCGGCGAGCGTACCGTTCCGTAGTCCCTTCAAGTACTCGTTGCCGTAGAAGCCGGCGAACTGGCCCGCCGCCGACCGGCTCTGCAGGTAGTCCATCGCGTCGTTGAGGTCGTCCTCGGAGAGGTCGGTCAGCGAGCGGCCCTGACCCAGCAACACCATCCCGAGCGTGTCGGAGAGCTCGGTCAGCATGCCGACGCCGCCGGTGAGGTCCGTGCGCTCGAACAACTCGGCGATCGAGCCGATGGCCCGGTCGACGTGGCGGGCGTCGTACGCGATGCCGGTCAGGCCCGCCTGCCACGGCATCGAGTAGCGCTGCTCGGGGTCCCAGTTAGGGGTAGCGAGGGAGGAGATGACCCGATCCGCGCCCTCGACCGGCCCGAACGGCTGCAGTACGTCCTCGTCGAGCAGCTGGGCGGTCACCCACGAGGTCATCGTGATGATGTCGTAGCCGATGGGACGATGCGCGGCCAGACCGTCGCCGACGACGCCGAGGAACTCGTCGTTGTCGTTGATCGGCGTCTTGTAGTCCACGTGGATCCCCGAGCTGCGCTCGAATCCCTTGAGCGTGCCTTTCGCGATGTACTCCGGCCAGTTGGCCCAGACGATCGGGCCGGTTGCCGCAGCCGGCGACGACCCCGAGGTGGCGGTCGGGGACACACTCGGCCTGGTACCCGAGCCGTCGCTGTCCCCGGTGCAGGCGGCCACGCCAGCAGCCAGCCCCACGGCTCCGAGGCCGGTCAACAACCTGCGTCGGGTCAGGGCGGGTGCTGCCACACGGATGACGTCCACGCCATGGATTCTGCTGTTCGACACGGTCCAGCACCAACGCCGACGCGCGAAAGCGCCGCACGATCTGGTCCCGCGTTTGACATCGGTTCGGCCGTGCCACCATCGTGACGACCGTGAGGCAACCACGCACCGGCGGCCATCGGGCGGCCAAGAAGCGATCCCGCTGGGGCGGTCTGCTCGCTTTGCTGCTCGCAGTCGTGCTCCTAGCGGGTGCGGCAACAGCCCTTTTGCGAGGGATCCGGGGGGACGAGGCCAAGGCCCAAGCCGACGTGCAGTCGGGCAATCAAGACGCCGCCTGCGGTGAACGGCGATTCTCGATCTCTGCCGACCCGCGTATCGCGGCGACGGTTCGCAAGATCGTCGAAGGGCTGCCCGCCGACCCGTGTATCAGCGTCGGCGTGCGATCCGTATCCTCTGCCAGCACTGCCGCCGACGTGTCTCGGGCCGAGGGGAAGGGGCTCGGCGGCGCCTTGCCCGACGCCTGGATCCCGGACTCGTCGCTGTGGCTCGACGTCGCCAGCGGCAGCGACGAGGGCCAGGAGCGGCTCGACGGGTCGGGTACGAGTCTGGCGACCTCGCCGGTCGTGCTGGCGACCACCCGCGACCGAGCAACCGCGCTCGGCTGGCCCGACGCGCCCGACTGGTCGGCAGCGCTCCAGCCGGACGGGCCGGTAACGCTGGCTCTCCCGCGGCTGGACAGCGATTCAGCCGGGCTGGCCAGCCTCGGGACGCTCCAGGGCTCCCGGTCCCTGACCGAGTTCTCCCGGCTGGTCGCGGCCCCTCCCCTGCCCACCGGCGAACCCCTGAGCCTGGTGGCCTCGGGCAAGGCCGAGATGGTGGCCAGCACCGAGCAGGAGGTCGCCACCGCGAAGGCCGGGAATGTACAGCTTGCCGCGGTGTACGACGATGCGTTCGGCTCCCTCGACTTCCCGCTGGTGCGGGTCCGGCCGCTGGGCGCCGAGAAGGACGAGGACGCCGACGCACTGTTCGCCAAGATCCAGGACGCGCTGACCGGGGACGCCGGCCAGGAGGCGCTCGGCACCGCCGGGTTCCGCAGCCCGGAGGGCGTCGCATCCGACGACGCCCCGGCTAGCGACGGCGTCGACTACACCACGGCGGCCGGCAAGCCCGCGGCGGAGACGAAGGTGATCGACCAGGCGCGCGTGGACTGGGCCAGCCAGGGGCGACGTGCCCGGTTGCTGCTGCTGATGGACCTGTCCGGCTCGATGGGCGAGCGACTGCCCGACGGACAGACCCGCGCCCAGGCTGCCCAGCAGGCCCTCCGCGGCCTGGTCGCCGGGGCCTCCCCCGACGACGCCCTCGGCCTGTGGGGCTTCACCACCTCGATCGGCAACGGCGACTACGAGGTGCTGCTGCCCGCGCGTCCCCTGAACCAGAAGATCGGCAACGTCACCCTGCGCTCCGAGTTCCTGCGCCAGGTGGACCAGCTGAGTCCCGTGGTCGGCGGCTCGACACCGCTCTACGACACCGTCGCCGCGGGGTACGCCAGCGCGACGGAGAACTACGACGACGGCCGGTTCAACGCGGTGGTCGTGGTCACCGACGGGCGCAACGAGGACCCCGGGAGCCGGAATCTGCCGAAACTGCTCGACGAGGTACGCCGGAAGTTCGACGGCGCCCGCCCGGTCCGGATCGTCACCGTCGCCTACGGCGAGGATGCGGACGTGCGAACGCTGAAGCGGATCGCCGATGCCACCGGCGGCCGGTCCTACCAGGCGCTGACCGCCGAGCAGGTGCGGCAGCGGCTCGGTGAGCTGCTCTCGGAGCTGTAGGTGGGATCGCCCAGCCGCGCACTCACCGGCACGACCACCGAGCCCCTCCTCGGCGCGGGTCTCCGGCAGCGCGCAGAGGCGTGACGTGGCTCGGGTGATTGTCGCCGGAGGCGGGCTGGCCGGCTGCGCCTCGGCTGTCCGGCTGGCCAAGCTCGGTCACACCGTGACGCTGATCGAGCGGCTGCCGGTGCTCGGCGGCGACCTCCGCCCCGTCGAGCGGGACGGCTTCGTCTGGGATTCGGGTGTCTCGGCCACCACACTGCCGGCAGCCCTGCGTGACCTGTTCAAGAAGTCCGGGCGACCGCTGGCACGCGAGCTCGACCTGGTGCAGTTGCCCGCCTTGCGCGAGCACCGCTTCGCCGACGGGAGCCGGGTAGTGCTCCCTGCCCAGAGCCGGGTTGCCCTCCGCGCCGCGATCGACGACGGGCTCGATGCCGGGCCATCCACTGGACTGGGCACCGGGCTGGGGCAGCGGTTCGCGGACTGGGTCGACGGGTTCGCCGAGGCCTGGGAGCTGGTGCGCTCCGAGCTGCTCGAGCACGCGTACGCTCCCGCGCACACGTCCAAGCGGCTCACCGCTTTGCTTCGGGACCGGCGTACGCTGCATCGCTCGCTGGAAGCACTGAAGGACGAACGTCTGAAAGCGATCGGCGCGCATCCCTTCGTGGCCGGTGGGCACGACCCACGTCAGATTCCGTGGTGGCTGGGGTTCGTGCATCACGTCGAGCAGGTCTTCGGCGCCTGGACCGTGTCCGACGGCATGGGCGCGCTCGCGACACTGCTCGAGAAGCGGCTGGGCGAGCGCCGCGTCCGAGTGGTCACCGAGACTCCGGTGCTCGATATCGAGACCCAGGCCGGTGCCGTGACGGGTGTCCGAACAGCGGCGGGTGTCGAAGCGGCCGACGTCGTGGTGTGCGCCGTCGACCCGCGTACGCTGCCCGCCCTTGCGCCCCTGGTGGCGCGTACGCGGCCTGCCTCGGCGCCGTCTCGTACGTACCTCGGGCTCTCGGGCGACACGCCGACTCTGGCCCATGAGACCGTGCTGCACGGCGATGCTTCGTTGACGATCACCACTGGTCGCTCACCCGACGGCCAAGCGGCATGGACCGTCTCCGCGCACGGCCTGGCCAGCGACGTCCTCGACGCGCTCGCTGACCACGGACTCGACGTGCGGGACCAGGTCGTCTGCCGGATCGACCGGCCCGGACCAGCCCACGGAGTGCTCTGGCAGGGGCGCTCCACTCCTTCCCGCCAACTGCTCGGGCGTACCCCGATCGCCGGCTTGTTCACCGCGGGCGCCAGCGCCACCATCCACGCCAGCCTGCCGTTCACCGCGCTCACCAGCTCAGTCGTCTGCGAGCTCGTCGGCCCGGCCTAAGGTCGGTCAGCGATCCCGGACGGACCAGGTGATCGTCAACGACGCCGACACCGACTGCTTGGTCGCATTGACCGACACCCGCAACAGCAGTGAATCAGGAACCCCCGACACCGAGCCGAACCCCGAGGTCGTGATCGTGCGCTTCATGCGGCAACGGCAATGGCCGCGACGACAAGGTTATCCACAGCCGCTGAGATTGCCCTTCCCGCTCGTCCCCTGAGCTAGGTAGATTGCGCCACACGAGCGAGACGGGGAGAGCGGATGCGGGTACGAGCGGCGCTGGCGCTGGGCGCGTTGGTGCTGCTGGCCGCCTGCAACGGCGATCCCGGTCCCACACCGCCGCCGATCACGCCAAGCACGACCATCCCGACAGTCGGCACCTCGCCGACAGCGACAACGGACTCCTCAACAGACGCTGAAGCCATCTATGGCGTGGTGTCGAGATACTTCGCGGCCCTGAACGCAGCTGCTTTGGATGGTCGCACCGACGATCTTGAGGCGTTCCATGGCCCCGGTTGCGGAGGCTGTCAGACCATCGCCTCGAACATCCGACGAACGTATGCCGCTGGCGGGCACATCGAAGGCGGACAGATCAAGGTCAAGAAGATCGACCAGATCATCGACCTGGGCAATGGCAGATGGTCGTTCCGTGTCCGGACGCACACCAGCACCGAGCGATACTTCGAAACCAGCGCCGCGCCGGTCCGCGAGCATCCTGCGGCCAATATTGACTTCCAAATCCGCGTCGTTCGCGATGGTGCCGACACTTCAATCACCAAACTGGAGATCCTCAGTTGAAGGCCGCCTACCTGATCATCGTCATCCTCGCGGGAGGCATTCTCACAGTCGCCCCCGCTTCAGCGAGCGCATGCTCAGCAAGTGGCACTGTCTCTGGTCCCAGCTACCTTGTCGGTGTGCACTGCGCACAGCCTCCCAAGTCCTCCCATACAACGACTTCAGCAAGCAGTAAAGGCCCGACCCTCGTCGGGATCGTGACCCAGATCAAGTGCACCGGCCCCTGCGTGACCAGCCCGCCCGACCAGTCGTGCTCCGACGGCCAACGGTTCACCTACGTCTGGGCGGTCTACTCCGACGGCAGCATGACCCTGCTCTCCGCCAGCTGCATGTCCGAGGACGAGACCCCCGGCACCAGCCCACCAGCAACCATCACCCCCGCCCTCGTCCTCGAAGCCCTACGCCGCATCGACCTCCCCGCCGCCACCATCCACACCAACCCCGACACCAAGACCCTGGTCAACCTCGACACCGTCTTCTACACCGACCCGACCTCCTTCACCCGCACCCTGCCCATGCTCGGCCACCAAGTCACCGTCGAATCCACAACTACCCACTACACCTGGGACTTCGACGACCAAACCCAGGCGACCAGCACGACCCCAGGACGGGCCTACCCCCACAAAGACATCACCCACCGCTACCAGCACTCCCACACCACCGTCCACCCCGCGGTCGACGTCACCTACACCGCCCGCTACCGCATCGACAACGGCCCCTGGCAGCCGATTCCCGGCACCATCACCATCCCCGGACCCAGCATCGACCTGCAGATCGCCGAAGCCATACCCGTCCTCTCCGGCAACCGCTGACTTGTGGCCGACCACGACAACGACACGCCCAGCGACCCTGTCACCATCGGCCACAACCCAGCAAAAACAGTCACCATCGGCCACAAACCGGCGGCCGGTGGGTCAGGCCGGTGGGTCAGGGCGGTGGGTCAGGCGGTGACGGCGAGGCCCTGGTAGATCTCGCGGGTGGCCTTGGAGCGGTTGAGCGTGAAGAAGTGCAGGCCCGGGGCACCTCCGTCGAGGAGCGCGTCGCAGAGCTCGGTGGCGACCTGGATCCCCTCGGCCCGGACGGCGGCCGGGTCGCCCTCGAAGCGCGAGACGCGTTCGACGATGTGAGCCGGCACGGGCGCCCCGGTCAGCTCGGCCATCCGCTGGATCTGCCCGATGTTGGTGATCGGCATGATGCCCGGCACGAGCGGGATCGTCACTCCCGCGGCGGCAGCCCGATCGACCAGGGCGAAGTACTGCGCGGGATCGAAGAACATGTCGGTGATCGCGAACTCGGCGCCGGCGTCCTGCTTCTGCTTGAGCACTTGCGCATCCTGCTCCAGGCTCCGCGAGGCTCGGTGCCCACTCGGGGAGGCCGCGACGCCGACCGCGAAGTCCCCCAGCGACCGGGTCAGCGAGACCAGCTCACTTGCGTAGGTCAATCCGCCTTCGACCGGCTCCCAGGGCGTCGTCGGACCACCGGGCGGGTCCCCGCGCAGCGCGAGCACGTTGCGCACCCCGGCTGCGGCGAGATGTCCGATGACGTTGCGCAGCTCGTCCTGGGTATGGCCGACGCACGTCAGGTGCGCCATCGGCGTCATCGAGGTCTGGTTCGCGATCCGTTCGGTGATCGCGACCGTACGGTCCCGGGTGGTGCCGCCGGCTCCGTAGGTCACCGAGACGAACGACGGCTGAAGGGGCTCGAGTTCCCGGAGCGTACGCCACAGCAGGGCCTCGCCCTCGGCGTCCTTGGGCGGGAAGAACTCGAAGGAGAAGGTACGACCCCCCGACGCGAACGCGTCGGGAATGCGCAGGGTCGCCGGTGCCATGAACACGATTCTAGGGAGGACCGGACACGGCGACGGAGCGCGTCCAAATGTAGGCTCCCTGGGTGGCCGAACCTTCCGCGCACGAGCAGCCCTGGTCGGCCGACGGGTTTCGCGCCGACATCCAGGCGACGCTCGACCGATTCATCGACGAGCAGGCCACCACGCTGTCGCCGTTGGGCGACGACGCGGCCATCCTCGTCGAGGCGGGGCGTGAAGCCGTGTCGGGAGGCAAGCGGTTCCGGGCCGCCTTCTGCTACTGGGGCTATCGTGCGGTGGCCCAACCCAGCGATCGGCCCGGCGACCACACTGCGTTGATCCGGGCCGCGGCCTCGCTGGAGCTGCTGCACGCCAGCGCACTTGTCCACGACGACGTGATGGATGCCTCGGACACCCGCCGTGGCCGGCCGGCCACGCATCGCGCGTTCGAGCGGCGTCACCGGGATGCGGGCTGGAGAGGGGACGCCGAGCAGTACGGCGTCGCCGCGGCGATCCTGCTCGGCGACTTGCTGCTGTCCTTCGCCGACCAGCTGCTGCGCACCTGCGGTCTCCCCCACGAGCGCGTACGCGACGCACTCGGCTACTTCGACACCACCCGCGCCGAGGTCATCGCCGGCCAGTTCCTCGACGTGTCGGTCCAGGCGCGCGGGCAAGGCGACGTCGAGCAGGCGATGCGCGTGCTGCGGTACAAGTCGGCGAAGTACTCCGTCGAGCGACCGCTGCATATCGGGGCCGCGCTCGCCGGTGCGAGTCCGGCGGTGATCTCCGCATTGAGCGAGTACGGGCTGCCCCTGGGTGAGGCGTTCCAGTTGCGCGACGACCTGCTCGGCGTCTTCGGCGACCCGATCGTGACGGGCAAGCCCGCCGGCGACGACCTCGTCGAAGGCAAGCGCACGGTGCTGGTAGCTCTTACGCTCGACGCGGCCCCGCCCGCGGACGCCGCGCTGCTGGACACTTCGCTCGGCACCAGGCTCTCGGCCGACCAGGTAGACGTGCTGCGCGGCGTCATCGGTGCCTCGGGGGCGGCTGCCGAGGTCGAGCAGCGGATCGAGAGCCTCACCGCCGATGCCCTCGCCGCGCTCGGCCGGGCCGACATGACCGAGGCCGCGCGGAGCGTACTCGCCGACCTCGCGCACGCCGCGACGCAGCGGACGGTCTGACCGCGCGCTTCGCGCACGATGCATCCGCTTCGCTACCGATATTTCGTCAGTGCGGCGGATGTTTTCCCACCAGAACAGGGGAGACATCCCCCGCTCAGTCGTGTCTGACCGGCAGCTCGGGGAGGTCGAGGGCCGGGCCTTCACCGCGCAGTACGACCGCGAACGTGCAGGCCCGTTGGTCCCCGATGCGGTCTCGTAGCACCGACTGCGCCATGGCGAAGGCTGCCTGGTCGTGGCGGGCGAGCGGGCTCCAGCCGTCCCACAGCAGCAGCACGCCGTGCTTGCCCGCTGGGTTCACGTCGGAGAGGCAGTCGGCCATCGCGTCGAAGTTCGCACCGAAGTAGTCGGGGAAGTCGAGGCATTTGGCGACGGCCGCCAGAAAGGAGTCCTTGTCCTCGACGGCCCAGCCGTCGAGATAGGCGAACTCCCAGCCGGCGTGCTCGGCAGCGTGCTGCACGTCCTCGACGTGCGCCGCGCTGTGCCACTGGTAGAGGCCGGGCGGGTTGTGCCCGGCCAGGAGTGCTGCAAGACCGCTCATCTGTCCACCTCGCGGAAGGTGTCGTAGTGATCGTCGGTGTAGTAGAAGCTCCCGTCTCGGCCGACCACGATCCGACGGGCACCGCGGTCGTCCGACCCTGGGGTCACAACGGTGTACTCCTTGTAGAACCCTCTCGGCTCGGCGGGGAGGTGACCCTCCCTGTTCTGGAAGACTGCCCCATCCTGGCGGAATTCAAAAGGGCCGCCCGCGTCGATGGTCCGTAGCATCTGCTGGGCCTCCGCCGGAAGGTCGGCAGCCGCAACGTGTTTCAGGCCGCTGGTTTCCGGCGTACGCGCGGAGCCGGGAGTGCTGGTCGCTGTCGAGGAATTCGACGGTGCCGAACCCTTCTCGGACTCGTCGAGCGGATCATGCCAGGCCCGCCACAACAGCAAGACTGCCGCAACGAGGACGACGAGGCCGACCCACCGGCCCCACCTCGAGTTGAGCACCTCGCTACCCGCTAGAACGCCATGCTCTGGGCCCGGCGCTTCACTTCGGAGCCGCGGTTCTCCCGCAGCGCGTCGATCGGCCGACCGGGCAGCGAGTCGTCCGGGGTGAACAGCCAGGTGATCGCCTCGTCGTCGTCGTAGCCGCCGTCGTGTAGCACCGTGAGTACGCCTGGCACGCCCTTGACGATCATCCCGTCGGCGAGCAGCGCGGCCGGAACCTTCGGGCCTGCCCCCGGCTCGGGCACCGCTCCGGCGAGTTGGTGCTCTCCGATCAGCTGGCGCACCTTGCTGACGGGGACGCTCAGCTCGGCTGCCACGGCCGCCCAGTCGAGCCACTCGATGTCCAGCGTCGCCAGGTTCGAGGATGCGGTCGGGTTCTCTTCAGTCACGACGCCACTCTCTCATTGGGGCGAAAAGGCCCGGCTCATTCCGGGCGAAACGCCACGCCGGAGCGGGGGCGGACCCGTCGTACCCGCGAAGAACCTACAATTTCTGAAGTTGAGCCGGGCGCCTTCCCTTGATCGGCCCCCTGAAGCGAGCCGTGTACGACCCGCGGCCCGGCCTGAGCATGTGAGGAACGAACCCGTGGACCGGACCGCGAGCGACCCGCTGATCGGGCGCGTCCTCGACGGCCGCTACCGCATCGGCCCGCGCATCGCCCGTGGCGGCATGGCTACCGTGTACGAGGCCACCGACGAACGGCTCGACCGCCGCTGCGCGGTCAAGGTGATGCACCAGGGCATGGGCGACGACGAGCAGTTCGCGAAGCGGTTCGTACGCGAGGCGCGCTCGGCCGCGCGCCTGTCGCACCCCAACGTGGTCTCCGTGTTCGACCAGGGCGACGACCACGGCACCCTGTTCCTGGTGATGGAGCACATCCCCGGCAACACCCTGCGCGACCGGATCCGTACCGACGCCCCGCTGAAGCCGCGGGAGGCGCTCGCGCTGCTCGACCCCCTGCTGGGTGCGCTCGGCGCTGCCCACGCCTCCTCGATGATCCACCGCGACGTGAAACCGGAGAACGTGCTGCTCGCACCGGACGGCCGGGTCAAGGTCGCCGACTTCGGCCTGGCCCGCGCGATCAACGCCGAGACCCAGCACACCGCCACCGGGGGCGTCCTCATCGGCACTGTCTCCTATCTCGCTCCCGAACTGGTGGTGGAGAGCAAGGCCGACGCCCGCTCCGACGTGTACGCCGCGGGGGTGATCCTCTACGAGATGCTCACCGGCCGGAAGCCGCACGAGGGCGACACTCCGATCCAGGTCGCCTACAAGCACGTCCACGAGGACGTGCCACCGCCATCGGCAGCCGTGCCGGGGATCCCGGCCTACCTGGACGCGCTGGTCGCTCGGGCCACCGCCCGCGACCGCGACCAGCGCCCGACCGATGCCCGCGCGTTCCAGCAGCTGCTGCGCCGGGTGCGCACCGCAATCGACGCCGGCGTGACCGACGACCCCGAGCTCACCGCCGACCTGCTGCCCCGTACTCCCGTCGCCGGCGCCGAGCCCGACATCGACTACCACGACGAGGACGTGACCGTGCCGGTCGTGCTACCTCGCGCAACCTCGGGTGCTCCGCTGGTGCCGAGCGTCCCCTTGGCCCCCAGCGTTCCCCTGGTGGCGACGGGAACCGAGCACACCTCGGTGATCGAGCACCCCGAGATCGACGAGCTGGAGCCGATCGTGGTGGAGCGGCCAGAGCCCGCGGCTACCGCTGACCTGCGACCGCCGGCGCAGCACGGTGCGCCGGCGGAGCAACCCCCGGAACCACCCCAGCCGTCGCTTTCAGATCAGGGCCCGGCCGGGGGCAAACCCAAGAACAAACCCAAGAGCAAACGCAGCCGGCGCGGGCCGATCCTGCTGGCGATCATCCTGGCGCTGGCGATCGCCGCGGCGGTCGGCGGCTGGTACCTCGGCGTCGGGCGCTACACGACCACGCCGGGTGTCAGCGGCCTCGCGGTGTCCACGGCCAAGGCACGCATCGAGAAGGCGGGGCTGAGCTTCACGGTCGTGGACCAGCAGTACTCCGAGACCGTCGACAAGGGCGCGGTGATCAGCACCGACCCGACCGGTGGGGCGCGCATCGTCAGCGGCGGCACCGTCGAGGCGATCGAGTCGATGGGCCCCGAACGCCACGCCGTGCCCGTCGTGAAGGGGCTCACGGTGGACGCGGCCTCGGAGAAGCTGGAGAACAGGCACCTGGCGGTAGGGCGAGTCAAAAAGGTCTGGAACGAGACCGTCGCCAAGGGCATCGTGATCCGGTCGATCCCCGCCGCCAACACGGAGCTCAAGCGGGATACGCCGGTCCGGCTGACCGTCAGCAAGGGGCCGGCGCCGATCCACATCAAGGACTACCAGGGCAAGCGGTACGACGTCGCCGCCGCCGAGCTGACCGAGCTGGGCCTGAAGCCCAGCAAGGACGAGGCGTACTCCGAGGACGTCGCCGCCGGCCGGGTGATCAGCCAGAGCCCCGGCACCGACAAGGTGCTGCACAAGGGCGACACCGTGAAGCTGGTGGTGTCCCTGGGTCCGCCCCTAGTCGAGGTGCCGGACGTCGTCACCGACTCCGTGGACGACGCCACGCAGGAGCTCGAGGACGCCGGGTTCGACGTCAAAGTAGAGAAGTCGGCGACCTATATCGGCATCGACCGGGTGCTGTCCCAGAGCCCTGGCTCCGGCAAGCAGCTCCCCAAAGGCTCCACGGTCACGATCTACCTGGTATGAACCGGCGATGACCCGCTCCGACGCCCGCCGGCTCGCGCTGCTGGCGACCCTCGCGCTGCTCGGCGTCACCGCGACCTGGGGGTCGACGTTCTTCCTGACCAAGGACCTGGTCGAGCGGGTGCCGGTGCCCGACTACCTGTTCCTGAGGTTCCTCATCGCCACCGGGACGATGGTGCTGATCTTCCCCCAGGCGATCCCTCGACTGACCCCGGCGGCCCGCAGGCACGCGGTGCTGCTCGGCGTGCTGTACGGCACCGCTCAGCTGCTGCAGACCTTCGGCCTCGCGCGTACGCCGGCCACGGTCGCCGGATTCATCACCGGTATGTACGTCGTGCTCACCCCCGTCTTCGCCGCGCTGATCCTCAAGCACCGCATCGGCGCGGTGACCTGGGGCGCGGTCGCGCTCGCGGTCGTGGGCCTCGGCGTACTCACCCTCAGCGGCTTCTCGATCGGGTACGGAGAAGCGCTCGTGCTGGTCTCGGCCGCCCTCTACGCCCTGCACATCGTCGGGCTCGGCGCCTGGAGCACCCCCGACAACGCGCTGGGCATCTCGATCCTCCAACTCGCGACGATCACGGTCGTGTGCCTGTTCGCCGCGCTCCCGCACGGCGTCACCCTGCCGAGCACGACCGGCGACTGGTCATCGACGGTCTACATGGCCGTGATCGCCGGAGCCGGTGCCATGCTCGGCCAGACCTGGGCGCAAGCGCACCTGGCCCCGACGCAATCAGCACTGATCATGAGCATGGAGCCGGTGTTCGCCGCCCTGTTCGCGGTCTGGTTCGGCGGCGAGAGCTTCACCGAGCGGATGCTCGTCGGTGGCGCCTGCGTGCTGGCCGCGATGCTGATCGTCGAGCTGGTGCCCGGCCGGAAGATCGAGGGCGAGGTCACCCACCTCGCCGGGTGACTGTTGAGGGAAGTCACCGGCTTCGGCGCCTGCGTCCGGCCGGCGTCTCGATACGGCCCTCGGCTGGCGCCTGTGTCCGGCCGGCGTCTCGATACGGCCCTCGGCTGGCGCCTCGGACCACTCGTGGCCCGGTGGACCGCTCCGGCAGACGCCGGTCGCGTGCCCCGAGGAACGAAGGGTCGAAGCCAGGTGGTCGCGTGCCCCAAGGAACGACGACCCGAAGCCGGGCGGTCGCGTGCCCCGAGGAACGAAGGGGCGAAGCCGGGTGGTCGAGTGCCCCGAGGAACGAGGGGCGTATCGAGACCACCGCCACCTGCGCGGGGTCTCGATACGCCCTGTTCGATCAGCCGACTGCTACTTCTTGACCTTGGCGGTCTTGGCCGAGGCCTTCGTCACCGTGACGTAGCCGGCCTTCTTGCCGGTCACCTTCACCGTGACGCGCTTACCCTTCTGGGCCTTGGTCAGCTTCAGGGTCGCCTTCGTGGCGCCCTTGATCGCCTTGCCACCCGCGTACCACCGGTAGGACAGCTTGGTCCCGGCGGTCCAGGTGCCCGGCTTGGCGGTCAGCTTCTTACCGACCTTGGCCTTGCCGGCGATCTTCGGCTTGGCCGTGACCAGCGTGCCCTTGGCGACCGTGGCGGTCCGCGCCGAGGTGATGCTGGCCGAAGCGAACCCGTCGGCCGTGCCGGTGACCCGGACCGAGAGCTTCTTCCCGGCGTCGGCGGCCGTCACGGTGTAGCTGGCCTTGGTGGCCCCGGAGATCGCGGTGCCGTTGCGCAGCCACTGGTAGGCCAGCGTGGTGCCGTCGGTCCACGCGCCGGACTGAGCGGCAAGCTTCTGGCCGACCTTGGCGGTGCCGGAGACGGCGATCGAGCCCGCCTGCACCTTCGGAGTCAGCTTGATGACCTGGTTGCTGGTGTCCTTGTTGACCGCGAACACCGAGCCCTTCCCGTCCAGCGACGCGTGGTTGACCCGGGAGAACGGCAGGTTGGCGATCTTGTTGCCGTCGACGTCGACGACGCTGATGGTCGTCCCGCCGAAGTTCGACACGTACGCCCAGCGATGCACCGGGTCGAACGCCACGTTGAGCGCGCCGGCGCCGGTGGCGACCTCCTTGACGGTCGTACCCGTCGTGAGGTCGTCGTCGAGTTGGGCGATCATCAGCTCGTCGCTGTTCTGGCTGGCGATGAACAGCCGGTTGGTCACCGCGTCGTAGGCGACACCTGAAGCGCCACGCCCGCCGGACATCAGGTCGGGCAGGTCGATGATGGTGTCTTCGAGCGTGTCCGTGTCGATGACCATGGCCTTCTGCGTGACCAGGCTGACCGTGAACAGCTTGTTGTTTGCGGTGTCGATCGCCAGGCTCATCGGCGAGAACTCGGTACGCGGGTAGGTCGCGATGTTCTCGACGAACTCGAGTGTCTCGGCGTTGAAGACGCTGATGTAGCCGTCCCCGGAGGAGCCCTCACTGGCCGAGCTGACGAAGATCTGGTTGTGCACCGGGTCGGCGATCACGTCGCGGGGGTGGGTGATGATGCCGGCATCGAACTGCTTGAGCAGGGAGAGGTCGGACTGGTTGTAGACGGCGACGGTGTTCTGCCGTGTGTTGGTCACCCACACGGTTCCGTTCCGGTCGTCCACACCGACGCCGTAAGCGGCCCACAGCGCACCGTCGGTGCCGTTGACGTAGGCAGGCTGGACCGACGCCTCGACCGCGAGTGTCTCCGGGTTCAGCTTGTAGATCTTCGACGTCGTGGTGACGTTGGCCGTGGTCGCGAACAGGGCGTCGCTGGCGGCGCTGTAGGCCGACTGGTAGAGACCCTGGTCGATGGCGCCGTCGGCCGTCTCGACCCGGGCGAAGTCGTCCTCGCCGAACGTGGCCGCGCTCGGCGAGACCTTCGCGGTCACCGTGTACGTGGCGGCGTACGGGAAGCTCTGGGTCACCACGAACGTACGGGTGCCCAGGTAGGCGCCGTCGGGGATGTGGATAGTGCCCGTGGCGACCGCGGCGTCGCTCGCGGTCAGCGGAGCCGAGAGCACCTCGACCTCGTCGCCGCTGACCGTCGTGTCCGGGTCGAGCGCGACGCTGCTCACGATCGAGCCGGGCGCCAGGTTGCTCACGGTCACGGTGCCGTCGGTGTCCAGTGCGGCGCCGCTGAGCGCCACGACCGGCTGCACCTGCACCTGGGCGGTGACCGGGCTGTCCGAGTGGTCGGCCCCGGTGAAGACCAGCTGACGCTCGCCCGAGGGGAGGGCGCCGGCCGCGAGCACCAGCTTGCCGGACAGGTTGCCGGACTCGTCGGCCGCGATGGTCGCCGACGTCGTGGCCGAGGAACCGCTGCCGATCGTCCAGACCAGATCCTCGGTGGCGAGCGCCGTCTTCACGCTCACGGCCTCGCCGGCGGCGAAGCCGGTACCGGTGACGGTGATCGTGTTGGTGATCCCGCCGCGGCTGGAGGCGACGACCGAGGTGGCGGCAGCCGTGGGCTGGTAGGTGACGGAGTTGTCGACCTCGAAGTCCTCACTCCAGCGCGAGGTTGCCGGATTACCTCCCAGGAAGCGGAAGAAGTGGGGTCCGGCAGCCGTCGGGTTGACGGTCGAGTCGTCGATGTCGTCGGGCACGACGAACGAGCCCGAGACGCTGCCGTCCGCCTGGACCTGGGCCGTCGCCACGACGCCGTTGTCGGCTGCCGCTGCGGTACCCGAGTAGGTCGTCGTCGAGTCGAAGGCATCGAGCTTCAGCGAGACGACCTGCATGGCCGGGCTGGCCGTGTTGCCGCCGGTGGCGAAGCCGGTGCCGGCGAAGGACACGCTCTGGCCCTCCGCGACGGTCTTGGCCGAGGTGATGTAGACCTCGCCGGCTCCGACCGAGCCGCCGGGGCCGCCGTCGCCGGGGTTGGCCAGGGCAGGGGTAGCGCCGATCACGCCGATGCCCAGGGCCGAAACCGCGACGACGCCGATCGTGCGCAGGCCGCGAGAGCCGCGGCGGCGCAGAGATGTGTCAGTCACTTGTGGTGCTCCTGAATGAGGGAAACAGGCAATAAGGTGAGGCAACCCTAATCTAGATCGGATCTTCTGCGCCATCCGAGTCCGCTATCTGGAGGTTCCGTCTGCGCCGAGGCCCCTGCATCGCGCTGCCGGGCCCCTACACTGCACTCGTGGTGATCGACCCGTGGTGATGGGAAGTGCGCGTGCTCGCGAGACCGTGCGCCGGCTGCAGCGCGACATCACCTCGGGGCGCTGGCCGGTCAACTCCAAGATCCCCAACGAAGCCGAGCTCGCCGAGGAACTCGGCGTGGGACGCAGCACGATCCGCGAGGCCGTCCGGAGCCTGGCACACCTCGGCATGCTCGAGCCGGCGCCCGGCCGGGGCACGTTCGTACGCTCGCTCAACCCGGTCAGCGGCCTGCTGGCGGAGCTGACCGCCCAGCACTCCTGGGAGGACCTGCTCGCGGTCCGCAAAGCGCTCGAGGTCCAGGCCGCCGAGCTCGCGGCCCAGGCGGCAACCGAGGAGAGACTCGACCAACTCGCCGACGCCCACGACGCCGACGTGGAAGGGCGGGGCGGCACCGAGCGCGGGGTCAGCCCGGGGCAGTTCCACGCCGTGCTGGTCGAGATCAGCGGCAACCAGCTGATCGCCGACTTGTACGCCGGCGTCATGAGCGCGCTGCGCGAGGGCATCCGTACCGGCCAGGTCCGGTCGGACCAGGACGCCGCCTCCCGGCATGCCCAGCACGCAGCCCTGCTGGCGGCCTTGCGTGCACGCAGCGCGCCCGCGGCGGCGGCGGTTGCCGCCGCCCACGCCGACCAGGATCTCCACCGGACCTGCATCTCCTAGCGATCTCGATACGCTCGTCCCTCGCTACTCGACCAGCCTGCGCCGCTCGTCGAGTGGTCCGAGGCACCAGCCGAGGGCCGTATCGAGACGCTCTGGGTCGTCGAGTGCGCCGAAGTCGCGGACTTCTCCCGCAGACGCCGGCGTGATCTCGATACGCCCGGCTCGTTCCTCGCCGGGCACTCGATCACCTGATACGCCCGGCTCGTTCCTCGCCGGGCACTCGATCACCTCGAGCGCATTGATCCGATGCTCCCAGAGCGCCCGTCGGGGATTTCGAGCAAAGATCATATGACTGTTAGGGTTGTCTTACCTATTCTTCGACCCGTAAGTCTCATGCCCGTGTCCTCCCGCCGCACCCTGCGTCCGACCCGCCTGCTCTGGGCGGGCATCGCCGCGATCCTCCTGCTCGCCACCGCTGCGTGCGGCTCCTCCGATGCCCCCGCCGAGGCCGACAGCACCCGGACGGTCCAGGACATGGAGGGCACCGCGATCGCGGTCCCCGCGCACCCGAAGCGAGTCGTGACGCTGAGCGAGCCCACTCTCGACGGCGCACTCGCGCTGGGTGTGACGCCTGTCGGCACGGTCGCCGGACGGGGCCAGAGCACCGTTCCCCACTACCTGGCCGACCTGGCCGGCGACATCCCCGTGGTCGGCAACATCGCCAACCCCGACTACGAGGCGATCGCCGCGCTGCACCCCGACCTGATCCTCGTCGACGGCACCAGCATCAACAACAACGCCGAAGTGATCGGGATCCTCGGCGAGATCGCCCCGACCGTGCAGACCGGGTACGCCGGCGGCGACTGGCGGGCGAACTTCGCCCTCGTGGCCGACGCGCTCAACCGCACAGACCAGGCCGACGGCGTCGTCACCGACTACGAAAAGTCCGTCGCCGCCGCGAAGAAGAAGCTGACCGGGTACGCCGGCCAGACGTTCTCGATCGTGCGCTGGCAGGGCGGATCGGCCTCCCTGATCCTCTCCGAACTTCCGGCCGGGATCGCGCTGAGCGACCTCGGCCTGGAACGCCCGCCCGCCCAGGACCGCCGCGGGCGCGGCCACAGCGAGCCGGTGTCACTGGAGAACCTCGGCCTCATCGACGCCGACCAGATGTTCTTCGGCACCCTCGGCGGTTCGTCCCAGAGCAACCCCGACGCTGGCGGCACCAGCGACGTCGCCGGCGCGCAGAAGGCGCTGGCCCAGGCCGAGAAGGTGCCCGGGTTCACCGCGCTCAAGGCCTACCAGGACGGCAATATCCACCTCGTCGACGGATCGCTGTGGACCTCCACCGGCGGGCCGCTGTTGATGCAGCGCATCGTCGCCTCGGTGCCGGAGACCCTCGGATGAGAAGCCAACCACCACACGCCAAGGCCAGACGATCAGCCGCCGGCGCCTTGGTCGCACTCACCCTGGCGGTGCTGGCGGTGCCTGCCCTCGGCACCGGCAGCGCCACCGCGGCCGAGTCCTGCGGCACGGCCTCGGTCACGGTCGTGAACACCACCGTCGAGCTAGGAGGCACGCTCCGGGTGCGCGGCTCCGGCTGGTGCCACCCGACCGACGGAGGCTCGCGCATCGCGATCAAGCTCGACGACGGCGGCTACAGCCACGTCGCGGGACAGACCGTGCACACCAACGCCACCATCTGGGCAATCGTCGACGCCGACGCGGCCGGAGACTTCGCGACCACGATCACCCTCCCCGACGGTGCGGCCACCACCTCCACACCGGCCTTCCCCACGGGCCAGCACACCTTGCGACTGCTGACCGGCAGCCTGAAGGACGGCGACACCATCCGGACTCTGGAGTCGGACCCCTTCACGGTCGTCGCCGCCGACACTCCCGTGCCCGACGAGCCGGACTGGACCCACCTCACGCTCAGCTCCGGCTCGGCCGTCGCCTGGGTCGAGAACGACATCGCGGCCGGGGCGACGCAGCTCCGCATCGCCGGCTCCGGGTGGACCCGGACCGCCGGTGGCGCCTCCACCATCGCGGTCAAACTCGGGAAGGACACCGACGGCCAGCAGTACGAACGCACCGGCGACGGCATCGTCGAGGGCGACGCGACCATCTGGGCGATGCTCCAGCCGGAAGCGTCGAGCAATCCCCACGTGTACTCGATCGCCGAGGACGGCTCGTTCTCGGTCACGGTCGACCTGCCGGCCGGACTCACCGCGGGGCAATACCTCACCGTCTCGCTGCTCAGCGGCAAGTTCGCCAGCGGCGACCAGCGGCGTACGCTCACCAGCCCGTCGCTGAAGATCGGCGGCGCGACCTGGACCGAGGACGGCGACGACCAGGACGTGACCTGCACGCCGACGAGTTCTCGGCCCACGGTGAACCTGGGAGCAACCTCCGTGCCGTTCGGTGGAAAGCTGCGCATCACCGGGAAGGGCTGGTGCAACTCGGTCGCGGGCGGGTCGACGATCGCGGTCAAGATCGACGACGGTGCCTACAGCCGGGTGAACAGCAGCCTGCACTCCAACCGGACGATCTGGGCGATCGTGCACGCCAACCCCAGCGACGGGACCTTCTCCGCCGACATCACGCTGCCCGACGGCACCACGTCCACCTCCGTGCCGGCCCTACCCCGCGGGGCTCACACACTCCGGCTGCTGACCGGCTCGCTCAAGACCGGCGATCCCGTGCGTACGCTCGAGTCCGGTTCGTTCGTGGTCGGCCGCTACCGCCCCAACGGCATCCCCGACCCCGTTGCCGGCAAGAGCCTGACCAAGGCCCAGCGCCACCGGGTCACCGTGGCCCGCACCGAGACGAAGGTCCGCGTCGTCGTGCCCCAGGCCACCCGGGGCACCTGGGTGTTCCTGTCGGTCTATGCGCCGGACGGGTCGCCGCGCTATCCCTGGAACGACACGTGGTTCCGGCTGGGCAAGGGCGGGAAGCTGACCGTCACACTGGCCACCAGGAAGGTCAGCGGCAAGCTGGTCGTGCAAAGCGGCGAGTTCGGCTCGGTCGGCACGGTGCTGGGCTGGGGGAAGCTGCCGGCAGCGAAGAAGCCGGCCCGGCACCGGACGGCCGGCACCGGCACCACCTCGACCAGCTCGGTGTGGACCACCCCGGCGGTGGCGACGACCGCCGCTGTTCCTACCGCGATCCCGGCTCCGGCGGTCGCCGGCTACCACCAGCTGCCCGGTGCCCCGATCGCCGGCACCCTCACCGGCACCGTGCAGACCATGCGCCTCCCGGGGCTCGGCAACGACACACCGGTGTTCGTCTACGTGTACGACGCCACCCGATCGGTGCCCGCCGGCTGGATCCGCGTGGACGAGCGGGGCGCGATCAAGGTCGACCTCGCCGCGCTCGGCCCGGGCACCTACCGGATCGCCGCCCAGGACGTATCAGGAAAGGCGCTGGCCTGGTCGGAAGCGACAATCACCGGCACTGACCGGACCGGAGCCGGCGAAGCCGCGCCCGAGGCGGCACTCCAGCCCCAACAGGCCGACGCTCCCGCCGCGACGACCGACGACCCGGCGACGGTCACCTCCACCGACGCCTGGATGGCCGGTGTCGGCGCCGCGCTGCTGGTCGGCGTACTCCTGGGTACCGCTCGCGGGAAGGCCCACCGATGACCCGGCCGATGACCGGGCGCGCCCTGGCTGCGCTCGCGGCACTGCTCACGACAGCGCTTGCCGCTGGGCTCGCGGTCGCAGGCTTCACCACGCCGGCGCGCGCGATCCCTCCGGGTGGCGCCAGCCCGGACACTCCCGGTACGTCGGCCACGGTCGCGAACCGCACGCTGCAACCAGGGGCGGTGATCCACTTCACCGTGACCGGCTTCCCAGCGGGCGAGGTCGTCTACGTCAAGATCGACGACGGCAAGTTCTGCGCCAAGTCGGGCGTGCACGGCGCCTGTGTCGTGCACCAGCAGCGGATCGGATCGGGCGGCAGGGTGTCCGGCTCGTTCGTGCTGCCAGACGACATCCGGCCCGGCAGTCACTGGCTCCGTTTCCTGGCCAGCAAGGAGATGACCGACGCAGACGGCAACTATCTCGGGGTCAAGGGCTACACCTGCCGCGGCGACGCCGACTTCACCATCGTCTCCGGCTCCACGTCGAACGGCTCCTCCTCCGGTTCGAGCAGCTCGAGCGGTCCCCAGGCGACCTCCGCCCCGTCGGCCGCCGGTGCCTCCACCGACACCGGTCCCGAGATCGTCGAGGCCGGTGGCGTCCTCACGGTGCCCACACCCAGCGGCGTACCTGTCGCCCGGCCCACCGACCCGGTCACCGCTCCCTCCCCCGACCCCGCCGCCGAGGCCGCGGCCGAGCCGCGACCGGCTGCCGCGTCCTCGTCGTCCTCGTCGGGCGGCGGGTTCCCCGTCCTCGGCGCCGTCGTGCTCGCGCTGCTCCTGGCAGCCAGCGCGGTGCTCCTGCTCCGCTCGGGTCGCCGCGGCGCCCCCTCCGCGAATGGTCGCTGAGCTTGGGCACGACGGCACCGGCTGGAGGTGTTCTCGGCGCCGGCGACACCGCCGGCACGCCCGGCCCGGGTGGCACAGCCGGCGGAGATCGGTCGACCCAGGTCGAGCAACGGCAACGCCGACGCGCGCTGGTGCTCGGGGCAGGCGTACTCGCGCTCGTGGCGGCGATCGCGCTGAGTCTGGCGGTCGGGTCGCACCCGATCCCGCTCGGCCGGGTGATCGAGCTGCTGGCCCACGGCGACGACTCCTCGGACTCGTCGGTGGTCCGGGAGCTCCGGGTGCCGCGTACCGTCGTCGTCTTGGCCGTGGGCGCCGCGCTCGCCCTGGCCGGCGCTGTCATGCAGTGCCTGACCCGCAACCCCCTCGCGGACCCGGGACTGCTGGGAGTCAACGCCGGCGCCTCGGTCGCGGTCGTGCTCGGCGTCGCGATCGGTGGGATCGTCGGCGTCCAGGTCTACCTCTGGTACGCGCTGGCCGGGGCAGCGGTCGCCGCCGCCGCCGTGTACGTGCTGGCCGGAGCCGGCCGGCACACCGCGAGCCCCGCGCGGATGGCGCTGGCCGGGGTGTCGGTCAGCGCGGCACTCGCGGCGATCACCCAAGCCGTCGTGCTGGCCGATCAGCAGGCGTTCAACGAGTTCCGGTACTGGGTCGCGGGATCGGTCGAAGGACGCGGCTGGCCGGTGCTGCTCGCGGTCGCCCCGTTCCTGGTGGCCGGAGCCGCGATCGCGATCGCGCTGGCACCCGCACTGAACGTGCTCGCGCTCGGCGAGGACACCGGCCGCGCCCTGGGAGTCAACGTCCGTGTCGTCCGCGGCGCGGCGATGCTCGCGGTCACGCTGCTGTGCGGAGCCGCGACCGCGGCTGTCGGCCCGATCATGTTCGTCGGGCTGGCGGTGCCCTTGGCCGCCCGGGCCGTTCTCGGCCCCGACCAACGCTGGCTGTCCGCGGCCTGCCTGCTGCTCGGCCCGACCTGGCTGCTGCTCGCCGACGTCCTCGCGCGCGTACTCGTCGCTCCCCAAGAGGTCCCCGTCGGCGTCGTCGCCGCGCTCGCCGGCGGACCGGTCTTCGTGCTCGTCGTCCGTCGCCCGAAGGTGGCCGCGCTATGACCAGTCGGATCGTGGTCCGGCCAGGCTCGTGGTCGTGGACCCTCACCCGCCGCACGACGATCGTCACCGCCGCTACGGTCGTGTTCCTGGCCGGTTTCGCGCTCTGGGCGATGACGCTGGGTGACTACGGGCTCAGCGCCCGCCAGGTGTTCGACGCCGTGCTGGGTCGAGCCACGGATCCCCTCGGCAGCTATTTCGTCCGCGAGCTGCGGGCACCCCGCGTGGTGGCCGCGCTGCTCGTCGGGGCAGCTCTCGGCGTATCCGGGTCGCTGTTCCAGAACGTCACCCGCAACCCGCTGGGCAGCCCGGACATCATCGGCTTCACCATCGGGTCGGCAACCGGGGCACTCGTCCAGATCATCCTGGTGGGCGCGGCTGGCAATGCCGTCGCCGCGGGTGCCCTGGTCGGGGGGTTGGCCACCGCTGCGACGGTGTTGCTCCTCGCCCGCCCGCACGGCCTGACCGACCAGCGGCTCGTGTTGATCGGCATCGGCGTAGGCGCCACGCTCGCCGCGGCCAACACCCTGCTGGTGGTCCGCGCATCGCTGGAGGCCGCCCAACGGGCTGGCTTCTGGCTCGCCGGGTCGCTCAACGCGGTGTTGTGGCCCAAGGTGGCCGTCGCTGCCGCCGCGATCGTGCCGCTGGTCGTCGCGGCGGGGCTGCTGCACCGGCCGTTGAGCCAGTTGTCCCTGGGCGACCAGACGGCTCGCGCGTCGGGGATCGACGTCGACCGGGTACGCCTGCTGGTCGTCGTGGTCGGCGTCGCCTTGGTCTCGGTCGCGACCGCGACCACCGGGCCGATCGCCTTCGTCGCGCTCGCCGCGCCGCAGGTCTCCCGCCGTCTAGCGGGCTCACCGCTTCCCGGGGTCGTCGGGCCGGCGGTCACCGGCGCCGCGATCGTACTCGTCGCCGACCTGATCGCGCAGCGACTGTTCGCGCCGACCGAACTCGCCGCGGGAATCATCACCGGTGCCCTCGGCGGCGTCTACCTGATCGGCCTGCTGGCCGCGGAAGGGCGGAAGAGATGAGCGGACCGAGCCGGTTTGTGGCCGATCCCGACAGTGAAGGCCGGTTTGTGGCCGATGGCGACGGCGACACGCCGAGCGTGGTTGTCGCGATCGGCCACAAACCCGCGCAAGGCCTACGCAGCCGCAGGATGGCCCGGGCATGACCGGGCGGTTGCAGGCCCGCGGCGTCAGAGTGGAGTACGGCTCCCGGGTGGTCGTACCCGACCTCGACCTGGTCGTGCCCGACGGACAGATGACCGTGATCGTCGGCCCGAACGCGTGCGGCAAGTCCACCCTCCTCAAGACGCTGGCACGGATGCTCCGGCCCGCCGCGGGAGCCGTGCTGCTCGACGATCGCGACGTGCACGACTACCGAGGCCGAGCGTTCGCGCGCGTGCTCGGGCTGCTGCCCCAGTCCCCCACCGCACCGGACGGACTGACGGTCGCCGATCTGGTCGCCAAGGGCCGCTACCCTCACCAGACGCTGCTACGCCAGTGGTCCCGAGCCGACGAGCAGGCCGTACGCGAAGCACTCGCCGCTGCCAACGTCACCGACCTCGCGGAGCGACCTGTCGACGAGCTCTCCGGCGGCCAGCGCCAACGGGTCTGGCTGGCGATGGTGCTCGCCCAAGAGACGCCGCTCCTGCTTCTCGACGAGCCGACGACCTATCTCGACCTGCCGCATCAACTGGAGGTGCTCGAGTTGGCTCGCCGGATGGTCCAGGGCGGCCGCACGGTCGTCACGGTGCTGCACGACCTCAACCTTGCCTTCCGCTACGCCGACCAGCTGGTGGTCATGTCCGCGGGCCAGGTGGTCGCCACCGGAGCCCCCGCCGACGTCGTGACCGCCGCGCTGATCGAGCAGGTCTACCGACTTCCCTGCCGGATCATCACCGACCCGGTGAGCGGCACCCCGCTGGTGCTCCCCCTGCTCGGCACACCACATGCTCCGACTGGGCCACGCGAGGCCGGCGCGTGAGGCGGCCGCCCAAGACCCCGCGCCCGGGACCGTCTCCGCGCACGCGCAGTCGGTTGATCGACGGGCTCAGTAGCGAGCAGGTACGGGGGTTCTGGGCCGGTCCCGGCGCGGCGATGCCGCTGGTCGAGCCGATCGACGGCACCGACGAGGTGGCCGTGACGTTCTGCTGGCGCGACGCGGTGGCGAGCCAGGTGCTCTTGTTCGCGAACCGGCTGACCGACGAGACCAACCTCGCCGACACCTTGCTGGAGCGGCTCGGCGACACCGATCTGTGGCACGCGTCGTTCCGGATGCGCGCGGACTGGCGCGCGTCGTACTCCTTCCTGGTCGCCCGCCCCGGCGAGCCGGCCCCCTGGCAGTCGGCAGACGGCCATGTCGCGCTGCGAGCCGCGCTCGACCGCGGGCTCCGCGACCCCCGCAACCCGAGTACCTGCCCCAACCGCGCCGGCATCGTGCAGTCCGTCGTGGCGCTGCCCGACGCGCCCCCGCAGCCCTGGGTTGCGCGGCGCCGGGGGGTGGCGAGGGGAACCGTGTCGGCGCTGCCGGGGCCGGCAAGACGCCAGGTCTGGGTGTACGAGCCGCCTGGCGGGATGGCCGACGCCCGGCTGCCGCTGCTGATCGTGCTCGACGGCGAGGTGTGGACCGGACCGCTGGACCTCCCCGCGACCCTGGACAACCTGCATGCCGACGGCGCAGTCGCCCCGTTCCGGGCCGTCTTCCTCGATTCTGGTGGTCGTGATGCCCGTTGGGATGAGCTCGGCGCGGGCGGTTCGGGCGGCTCTTACGTCGTCGAGGAGCTGCTTCCCTGGCTCGCCGGCATCAGGCCTGTCGCCGCCGACCCTCACGGCGTCGCGGTGGCCGGTCAGAGCCTGGGTGGGCTGGCCGCGCTGACGATCGGGCTCAGCCGTCCCGATGCGGTCGGGACGGTGATCAGCCATTCGGCCTCGCTGTGGCAAGACGACCTGTCCGCCGTGGTCACTCCCGCGGCCGCCGGGTTGCGGGTCTGGCTGGCACACGGGCTGCAGGAGTGGGTGCTCGACGCCCCCCATCGCGACCTCGCCACCCGGCTGAGGACCGTCGGCGTCCAGGTCGATGCGCTGCCCTACAACGGCGGCCACGACTACGCGTGTTGGCGCGGCGGGATCGCCGACGCGCTGGTCTCGATCTGGGGTACGGGTCTACCGGCGCGGTAGCCGACGAACGGGGAGTCACCGCGAGACCTGGGACGCCACCCGGTGCGCCGCCTGGTGCGCCTGGTGCGCCTGGTGCGCCGGCCGGTGCCGAATTGTGGCCGATCCCGGCAGCCGCGAGGCATGATTCGCTGTCGCCATCGGCCACAAGCCAGCTGGAACAGTCGCCATCGGCCACAAACCGGCCAGGCCGGCCCGGGCAGGGTGGTCACCGGGCGGGGTGTCACCAGCGGGATGTCACCGGGAGGGGCCCGTACCAGATGACGGGATCGTGGTTTCAGCAGCCGGACAGATGGCGTACGCTCGTCCCATGCGTCACACCTACTGCCCCATCTATTGGTTTGGTCACCTGCCGGGGGTTCCCGAGCAGCTGGCCCGTTAGGTCCGCGCTCCAACACCAACGCCCCTGGCCTCGTGCCACGGGCGTTTTCTCATGGCCGTGGTGCCGGGCCACCGAAGAAACGAGAAACAACCATGGTCGTCGTCATGTCCCCGGAGGCCACCGAGGAAGACATCACGCACGTCGTCGAGCGCGTCGAGTCGGTCGGCGGCGAGGCATTCGTCAGCAAGGGTGTCGTGCGCACCATCATCGGCCTGGTCGGCGACATCGATTCCTTCCACGGCCTCAACCTGCGCACGATGACCGGTGTCGCGGACGTGCACCGGATCAGCGACCCGTTCAAACTGGTCAGCCGCCAGCACCACGCGGATCGCTCGACGGTGTGGGTGGGGTCGGGCGAGCGCCGGGTGCCGATCGGGCCCGACACGTTCACCTTCATGGCCGGCCCGTGCGCGGTCGAGTCGTCGCAGCAGACGCTGGAGGCCGCAGAGATGGCCAAGGCCGCCGGCGCGACGATCATGCGCGGCGGCGCGTACAAGCCACGCACCTCGCCGTACGCCTTCCAAGGCCTGGGCGCCGAAGGGCTGAAGATCCTCGCCGACGTACGCGACGCGACCGGGCTTCCCGTGGTCACCGAGATCGTCGACGCGCGCGACGTGGAGCTGGTCGCCGAGTACGCCGACATGCTCCAGGTCGGCACCCGCAACATGGCCAACTTCGGGCTGCTCCAGGCGGTCGGCGATGCCGGGAAGCCGGTGCTGCTCAAACGCGGCATGACCGCGACCATCGAGGAGTGGCTGATGGCGGCGGAGTACATCGCCCAGCGCGGCAACCTCGACATCGTGCTGTGCGAGCGCGGCATCCGCACCTTCGAGCCCGCCACCCGCAACACCCTGGACATCTCCGCTGTGCCGATCGTCCAGGCCAAAAGCCACCTGCCGGTGATCGTCGACCCGTCGCATGCCGCCGGCCGCAAGGATCTGGTCGTGCCGCTGTCCCGGGCCGCGATCGCGGTCGGGGCCGACGGCATCATCGTCGACGTCCACCCCAATCCCGAGCAGGCGCTGTGCGACGGACCCCAGGCCCTCCTCGGCAACGACCTGCGCACCCTGGCTCAGGCCGTCCGGCAACTCCCGCCCGCCGTCGGCCGCGTCAGCGCATCCTGACCCCCACCCTGGCGTGCCTCGAGGAGCACGTGGCGCGACCTGATCCGCCACCACCAGGTCTTCTCGGAGGACTTCCCGCAGGTCTGGTGATGCTTCGTCGTGGGCGAGCTGGCCGGGCACGCGGGTGCTGTGGAGTCCGATGTCCTCGCGTCCTGGGCCGACGCGCTCGGTGCCACCTCCGCCGCCCGGCTTCCCTTCCTCACCGCGGCCTCGCGCACGACCTCGACCTGTGGTCGGCCTACGAGGCCGCCCACCAGCGAGCCCAGGTGCGCAGGCAGTTCCCGAGCCCGACTCAGCCTTCTGTGACGCGGTCGAGCTGAGGGCGGTGGCCCGGAAGGTCCTGACCGTCACCGGCCACGAGCCGGTGTTGGTCAACCTGAGCACGCACCCCGGCTTCGCCGTCGTGCGGGTGGTCGCTCCCGGATGCGCCATGCGCAGCGAGCGCGTGCACTCCCGGACCCGGATCGCCGGATGACGTCGTAGCTCCTCTTGCCATAGCGGAAAGAGGCAGGTACAGTTTCCAGTATGGAAACTAACGCTCCCCGCCCCGGCCACGACGCGGCAAGGGACGCTCTCGAGGCCGCGTCCCGGTCCGAGGCCGTTGCACGCCACCCGAAAGTGCCGGCGTGGTACTTCCCGTTGATGGCACTCGTGGTGGCGGTCGTGGTGGCGGCCCAGATGCTGCCGTCGAACCAGCGCATCGTGGTCCTCGGTGCCGCCGTCGTGGTGATCTTGATGGTCAATCGGCACGTGCAGTCGAGCACCGGCATCGTCTGGGACGTCGGCCGTCTGCGCGGCCAGATCCCCTTCCTGGCCGCACTCCTGGTCGTCATCCTCGCGACCGCGACGACCGTCGCGGTCACCGGCCACGAGTGGGTCTGGGCCGTCGGCGCGGGCGTGGCGGCGGTCGTCGTCGTGGTCTCGGGCGTTCTCTACAGCCGCAGGGCCTCCCAGCGATGACTGACTCCCGCGGGGGGATCACGCCGCAGTTGGACGCCGTGATCCACCCGCCACACCGCCTCCAGATCTGCGCCCTGCTCAATGCCGCCCGCGAGGTCGAGTTCGGAACCCTGCGCGAGCACCTCGGTGTCAGTGACTCTGTGCTCAGCAAGCAGGTCGCCCATCTCGTCGGGGCGGGCTACGTCGAGCAGCGCAGGGCGCTCAAGGACTCGCGCCACCGCGTCTGGCTGCGCCTGACGACGCCCGGGCGCGCGGCCTACCAGCGGCACCTCGCGGCGCTGCACGCCATCCTCGACGCGTCTCACCCCTAGCCCTCACCCCGGTCGGTGTGTCCGGATCTGGACACGGCCGGCGAGGCACATTCACGCCACTCCCGCACCGTCCCGCGGCCGTCCACGATGACGACACCGACGAGGGACGGGGCGAGGGACATGCTCAAGTACGCAGTGATGGCACCGTTCTCGACTATCCAGTCCGAGCAGCTGACGCCGTACGCCTCCATACGGGCCAGGCCGCACCAGGCAAGGCCCGGCCTGCTCACCGCTTCGTCTCCCCAGCCTCTTCCCGCGTACCCTTTTGCTGTGGAAATCCCCGATCTCGCGTCCCTGCATGCCCTGGGCGCTGCCCAGCAGCCCCAGTGGCCCGACCCGGCCGCGGTCGACGCCGCCGTCGCCAAGCTGCGCAGCGTGCCGCCGCTGGTGTTCGCCGGCGAGTGCGACGAGCTCAAGGGCAAGCTCGGCCAGGTAGCGCGCGGCGAGGCGTTCCTGCTCCAGGGCGGCGACTGCGCAGAGACGTTCGACCAGGTGACCGCCGACAACGTACGCGCCAAGCTGCGGGTGCTGCTGCAGATGGCGGTCGTGCTCACCTACGCCGCCT
>JASGGG010000006.1:0-64026 GCA_047605165.1 Nocardioidaceae bacterium | reverse complement strand
GCGGTTGTGGCGATGTTGGTCGCCTTGTTCAGCATCTTTTCCCGCAGCGCGCCGACCTGAGCATCGGGGAGGTCGGCAATGGAGCGGACACCCTCGGGCAGCATCTCGAGAAGCGTGCGCACGCCGGGGTCGCGGTGGTTGCGCTCGTCCTCAAGGCGCTCAAGGCTGTCGGCCATAGCCTTGAGCGCCTTGGGCGGTGCATCCGGGTCGTTGGTTCGGTATTCGATGGTCACAGTGGACTCCTGAAAGTAGAGATGGTGAGGTGCGAGCCGAATCCACGGCTCAAGCGGTTGGGTGCATCCACACCCGCGGGCGGTCCGGAGTCCACCGGTTCACGACCTGCAACCAGTCTGACACAGCCAACCGACACAATCGGGGAACAGCGACGAGACCCGACAGAAAGCTCGGAGAACCAGGCGAGAACCCCACCAGACCGCTCTGTGTGTGAAAGTCGTGCAACCCGGGTCATCTCGGACATTCCGGTTCTAAAAAAACTCAGAGTGCGAGCACCCGCTCACATCTCCTCCTCGGCCGCGGGACCGAACAGCCAGGCCGAGGCGTTGGCCCAGGCTGTAGCGCGTTCCCCACGGACGGTGCTGGCCTCCTGTGCCACCTGTCGCCATGCCCGGGCACGGCGGCTGTCCTCGCCTTCCCGATCGGCGATGGCGCGCGCGTCCTCCCATGCATCGCGGCAGTAGACGTCCAGCTCGTCGCTGGTCATCTCGTCGAGTACCTCGGGCCAGCTCATTGGTTCTCCTTCTCGGTGTCGTTGTTGTCGTGGGTGGCCGAGGTGGTCAGCACCACGACCGCGGGCTTGGGTCGTGGTGCCCAGCGGCACCAGGTGGCGTGTGCGAGGTGGGTACGACCGTTCTTGATACGTAGGGCGACACCGCAGGTTGGGCAGCGGTATTGGGTCACGGCTGAGTGCTCCTGTTCGGGTGGTGGTGCAGGCTGGTGCACCCTGTTCGTGAAACTTTGAATGTGCGCGCGCGTGGGAGGTATGCCGGAGAGGGTGCACCAGGGTTCACCCGTCCTCTCTGGCAGTGAGCCCGAGGCCGATGTAGACGTACCCGATCTTGCGGCGCTCGCGGCTGAATCCCCGCTGTTCGAGCGCTTGGCTGAACTCGTTGGCGCGGCCGGCCCGTTCGCCGGTTCGGGCGCACCAGGCTTGCCAGTCGGCGAACAGCTCGCCGGCTCTGGCGTACAGGGCTGGTCCGCCGGTGATGGTGCGTTCGTCGAGGTAGCGGCCCAGCACGTCGCTGGCGGTGCGGTAGCCCTCGGTGGCAGCGCAGACGGCTTCGGGTGCGGTCAGGCCGTCCTTGGCGTACCGGTGGTAACCCTGCACGGCCCAGGCCAGCGCGGCGGCGCGTTCGAGGTCGAGCCGGTCGGGGAGGTGCGGGTCAGGGTCGGGCACCACCACGTCGAACGGGACCACGCGCAGGCGGCGCCACAGGGCCGGGTCGTCACCGGGCACTCGGGGCTTGTGGTTGGTAACCAGGACTGCTGTGTGGCTGGGGATGAACTCGACGAAGTCGCTGCGCATCCGGCGAGCTCTGATCGCGTCGCCGCCGGTCAGCCGCTTGACGGTCGCAACGGCCAGGCGGCGGCCCTCGTCGGACTCCTGGCAGACCGCTAGCCGGGTGCCGCGTAGGTCGAGTAGCCCGGTGGGGTGGGCACGGTCGCGTTCGATGAGCAGGTCGGGCTCGGCCTCGATGGCGTAGTCGCCCAACGCTGCCCGCACGACATTGAGAAGGGTGCTCTTGCCGTTGCGGCCGGTGCCGGTGAAGATCGGCAGAACGTGCTCGGTCACCTTGCCCAGCAGCGCCAGACCGAACACCGTCTGCACGAACGTCCGTACCGCGGCGTCGGGCAGCACCTCGGCCAGGAACCGCTCGAACACTTCACCTGAACAGTTGTTCCGGTACGAACACCCGGTGACCTTGGTAATCCGGTCGCTTGGCCGATGGGCGTACAGGTGACCGGTACGCAGGTCCAGGGTGCCGGACTCAGTGTTGAGCAGGTACGGGTCGGAGTCGAGGTCGTCGAGGGTGACCGCGAACTCATCCAGCGCCGATGCCAGGTCGAGCACACCGGCCACGCCGGTAGAGGACTCGCACTTGCGCACGTCCTTGCGGAGGTCGGCATCGTCGAGGGATTCCGCTAGTGCTCGGCGTAGCTCGTCGAGCACGGCCCGTTTGGCGGCGCCGTGGCGGTCCTCGATCCATCGCCAGCCGTCCCATTCGTGCCAGCCGATGCCGTGCACGTACATCAGCTTGTCGGCGTACGTTTTCGCCAGCCGATAGGCGAGCCGAGCCTGACCCCTGTGTACCTCGACGGGTGCAGCCTGATGAACGAGGTAGGCGGTGCCGCAATCGGGGATGTGGTCGGGGTCGTTGGGCGGAATCCAAGCAGCGGTGTCACTCATGCCGCACCACCACCGCCCCGAACCAGCCGCAGATGGTCACGCCCAATCTCGTACAAGTCGCGGGGCGGCACCTGCTGCTCAGCACGTCGAGCAGGCACCGAAGTACGCCCGAGATAGGCCCACTCGAGGCGGTGCTGCTCGGCACGCTCGCGGTAGTCGGCATCCTCGGCGCGCTGGAACGCTGCTCGTTCCTCGGCCAGCTCGGCCGCGAGCCGGCCTGGTACGTCGTCGCCATCGACCGCCCAGCATTCAGCAGCGATGACGCACGCCGCGACCTTCTCGGCGCTGCCCTCGGGCAGTCTCAGCCATTCGGGGGAGCCATACCGTGGAATCGGGCCAGCAGCTCGGTCGATGAGCTGGCGCGCCCAATGGCGACGTTGGTACACGCTGCGGTCGAATGACGGTCCTACACTGGTGATGCCGACTCCGAACGGCTGTGAGGCCGCCCCGCCGATGGTGGGGCGGCTTTCGTTCTCAGGCACGGACACCACCCCGCAGGATGGAGACGATGCGGTCGACCTGTTCGGTCGTCATCGGTGGAGCCGAGTTGACGACCTGCCCGACCCGCTCGGCGAGCTTCTCGGCGTGATAGTTGCGCTTGGCCTCGACGAGCTCGGGATCGTCGGCAGCACGTGAGCGTGACAGCGCGGCTACCTTGCCGCGGTAGTGGTTCGAAGACAACGAAAGCACCTGACGGCCTCCACATACAGGAGTTACCGCAGGTGCTCGCCTGCACTGTCATTGGTTGGGGAGTCCACTGATACGGAGTCCTTATCCGAGCAATAACAGGGTAGCAGCTAGTGACCGGTTGGAGTTACATGCGCTCGGAGTGTCTTGCCTCTTTGGGTGCCGCCTGCCTCGCGGGCAGCAGCATCTACCTCCGTCGCGTTGGTCCAGCCGTGCCTTAGGCACCAGAATCGGCCGGAGGTCAAAGAGTCCTGCTTCGACGCCCGGGCTATCGGTCCATCGTCACCGGCAGGCATAGTCGGCCACTGGGGGCGATAGTGGAAGTCGCCTCCGTCGGCGTACACCTCACCGATCTTGTTGCCACACTTTCCGCAGACCACCTTCAGTAGGAGCTTCACGGCGCTCCCTTCCACTCGATACGAATCGTGCTCGTCATCTTCTCGGTCCACTCCGCGACCTTCTCGGGGTTGCGGTCGGACGGACGCCGACCACGCGGCTGACGGTCGAGGTACACCGTGCACAGCGCGCTGGCGATGCTCGCTCGGGACTCGGGGTCGAGGGCAAGCCAAGCCGTGGCGGGGTCGGTGGCTCCGACGACTTGGCCAAGCGCGTTCGCCGAGCCGAGGTCTGCGAGCCGGGACTCGACCTCGCGAAGGCGTGCCTCAGCCCGATCGGTAGCGACCTTCACTTGGCGTGCCGTCAGCAGCCCGTCGGCGTAGTCGCCTGCTAGACCATCGATGCGGCTGCGCAACGTGTTGGCCTCGTCGCGCAGCTTGCGCACGGCGCCAGCGTCCTGCTCGGTAGCCATCGCGGCGACGATGCGCGGGTCGCGGAGGCGTGCGCAGATGACGGCCTCGACGTACTCGTCGATGTAGTCGGCGCGCCTGCTGACACACCACTTCTCGGCACAGAGGTACTTGCGGTAGACGACGGTGCTGCCGTCCTTGTGCTTGATGCTGCCGTAGTTCGTCTTGACCAACGACCCACACACCCCACAACGGAAGCAGGCGGCTCCCCAATACTTGCGCACGTTGCCGTTCCTTCCGTACTTCTCGCGTCGAGACGGCTCGGCCAGGATCGACGCCACGGCGCGGAACGTGTCCTCGCTGACGATGGGCTCCCAGGCGCCTGGGCCGACGTACTCGCGAACACGGTCCTTGCCGTACCCGCGCAAGATCCAACGCTCGGCGATGTAGCGAGGGTTTTGCAAGAGGTCGCGTACCCCCGCCCTGGTCCAAGCCTTGCCGCGGGTGTTGAGTTGCCCGGTGTCGCTGAGCCAGGTCACCAAGGTGTGCAGGCCAGCGCCGGCGGCGAAGCGCGTGTAGAGCTCGCGGACGACCTCGGCCTCATCGGGCCGGATGGTGCCGTCTAGGTCGTACCCGAACGCACGGCCGGTGTGTGGTGGCTTGCCATCTTCGGCGCGTTGGAGGTTGGCTGCCCGTTGCCGTGCGCCCTTGCGCTCAACCTCGCCGCGGGCTACCGATGCCAGGATGCGGCCTACCAGGCGACCGCTGTCGGTCGTGAGGTCGAGGTCACCGGAGACGGTCGTCACTTTGACGCCGGTGCGCTCCGATAGCGCGATGAGATCCTCGATCTCGGTCACCTTGCGGGTGAGGCGGTCGACGTGCCAGGCGATGATGACGCTGACGTTCCCAGCCTCGGCGGCGGCGATCATCCTGTCGTACTTGGGTCGCCTGCCGGTGGTGGCTGAGGTGTCGTTCTCGATGTAGACGTTGGCGGGATCGATTGACCAGCCGCGAGAAGCCGCGAGCTCCATGCAGGCGGCGCGCTGCCGTTCAACGCCCGCGCCCTCACCGGTAGAGTCCTTGGAAATGCGGCAGTAGACGGCAGCGCTGGTCTTGGTCCGGCTCGTGGTCACAGAATTAGTGTAGTAGTTGGAAGGGCATCATGCAGTACGTGCTTCGGAACCTGCTGCGCGGCTGATCAGGGGAGGTCTGACCCGCCACGTCCTAGACTGGATGCTTCCGGCGCCGACGACCGGATCGAAGCGAAAGCGAGCGTGATGGGGCAGCAGGATCCGATGCCAGTTTCGATCCTGGAGTCGATCTCCGGGCCGGCCGACCTACGAGGTCTCGGCCCGGAGCAGTTGACCGCACTCGCCGCCGAGATCCGGGACCGGCTGGTGGCCACCTGCTCGCCGCGGGGCGGCCATCTCGGGCCGAACCTCGGCGTCGTCGAACTGACGATCGCGCTGCACCGGGTCTTCGACTCGCCGCGCGACCGAATCGTGTTCGACACCGGTCACCAGGCCTACGTGCACAAGTTGTTGACCGGGCGCGCCGACGCGTTCGACACGCTGCGCACCGAGGGCGGGCTCTCCGGCTATCCGAGCCAGCGGGAGTCCGACCACGACATCGTCGAGAACTCGCATGCGTCAACTGCGTTGTCCTACGCCGACGGCCTCGCGAAGGCATACCACCTCCAGGGTGACGACCGGCACGTGGTGGCGCTGATCGGGGACGGCGCGCTCACCGGGGGCATGGCCTGGGAGGCGCTGAACAACATCGCCGCGGACGGTGGGGAACACCGCCGACTGGTCATGGTCGTCAACGACAACGGCCGTTCGTACACGCCGACCGTCGGCGGCCTCGCAACGGCACTGACCCGGCTGCGGACCAGCCCGCGGTACGAGCCGATGCTCGATGCGGTCAAGCGGCGGCTCAACGGCGTACCGGGTGTCGGTCCTGCTGTCTACGACGCGCTGCACGCGATGAAGAAGGGTGTCAAGGACGCGCTCGCGCCCCAGGGCCTGTTCGAGGATCTCGGCCTGAAGTACGTCGGCCCAGTCGACGGGCACGACCTCTCGGCGGTCGAGGCGGCGCTGAGCAGCGCCAAGGGGTTCGGTGGTCCGGTCATCGTGCACGTGCTCACCAAGAAGGGCTTCGGGTACGACGCGGCTGAGAACCACGAGGCCGACCAGTTCCACTCCCCGGGACCGTTCGATGTCGAGACCGGGGTCGAGAAGCCGCGCGCGACGATCTGGACCGACGTGTTCGCCGACGAGATCGTCTCGATCGCGGCCGACCGGCCCGACGTCGTCGGCATCACCGCGGCGATGCTGCACCCGGTCGGGCTGGACCGCTTCGCCGAGAAGTTCCCCGAGCGGGTCTTCGACGTCGGCATCGCCGAGCAGCACGCCACCACCTCGGCCGCCGGACTCGCGATGGGTGGACTGCATCCGGTCGTGGCGATCTACGCGACGTTCCTCAACCGCGCGTTCGACCAGGTGCTGATGGACGTGGCGCTGCACCGGTGCGGGGTGACGTTC
Source organism: Nocardioidaceae bacterium (assembly GCA_047605165.1). Taxonomy (GTDB): domain Bacteria; phylum Actinomycetota; class Actinomycetes; order Propionibacteriales; family Nocardioidaceae; genus SSC3. Next base: position 57,625 of record JASGGG010000006.1, on the reverse strand, counting down.
GTGCTCGACCGGTCCGGCGTGACCGGCGACGACGGCGCGTCGCACAACGGCATGTGGGACCTCTCGATCCTCCAGGTGGTGCCTGGCCTCCGGCTGGCGGCGCCCCGTGACGCGACCCGGCTGCGTGAGCTGCTACGCGAGGCGGTCGAGGTCTCCGACGCGCCTACGGTCCTACGCTTCCCGAAAGGCCCGCCCCCCGACGACATCGAAGCCGTCGACACGGTGGGCGGCGGCGATGTGCTGGTCCGCGAGGGTGCGCGGGACGTGCTCGTCGTCGCGGTCGGTGCGATGGGCTCGGTAGCTGTCGAGGCCGCGGCGAAGCTGGTGGCCTCGGGTCTGGGTGTCACCGTCGTCGACCCCCGGTGGGTCAAGCCCGTCGATCCCGCGCTCGTCGAGCTCGCCGGCGCACACCGGCTCGTGGTGAGTGTCGAGGACAACGGCATCGTCGGCGGATGCGGGTCGGTGCTCCTGCAGACGCTCACCGAGGCCGGGGTGACCACGCCGGTTCGCCTGCACGGCATCCCGCAGCGCTTCCTCGACCACGCCAAACGCGCCAAGATCCTGGCCGATATCGGCCTCGACGCCGAGACGATCGCAGCCGACACACTGGCTGCGCTGCGGTAGTCCCGCGGCGGAGCAGCAGGCACCGATAGGCTCGACCCATGGCGAACGCCCCTCGTTTCGTACACATCGTCGACGACGTACCCGAGCTCGGCGAACTGCGCGCGCACGACTCCGGGCCGGTGCTCGTCTATGCACTCAGCGGCTTCCTCGACGCGGGCAACGCCACCCGGATCGCGGTGGACCACCTGCTGTCCCAGGGCAACAGCCGCGTGGTTGCGAGCTTCGACATCGACGCGTTCTACGACTACCGGGCACGGCGGCCCGCGCTGACCTTCGCCGAGCATGCATATCGGGACTACGACACCCCGCGGCTGCTCGTGCGCCTCTGTCACGACCGCCACGAGACACCGTTCCTGTTGCTGCACGGCCCGGAGCCGGACACGCACTGGGAGGCGTTCGCCAGCGACTTCCGCGCGGTGGTCGAGAAGCTCGGCGTGCGCCTGTCGGTCGCGCTGGGCGCCGTGCCGATGGCGGTGCCGCATACCCGGCCGATCATGCTCACCAACCATGCGACCGATCCGTCGCTGCTGGTGCAGGAGAACGTGTGGCGCGGTGAGATCCGCATCCCCGCGAGCGCGGCGTCGGTGCTGGAGCTTCGGCTGGGGGAGTGGGGCCAGCACGCGATGGGCTTCGTCGCTCACGTGCCGCACTACGTCGCGAACCTCGACTACCCCGAGGCATCGCTGCGGCTGCTGGAGTCGGTCGGGGCCGTCGCGGGTCTCGAGTGGGAACTGGCGTCCCTGCGACTTCTGGCCGACTCGGCGAGTCAGGCCATCGCAGCCCAGGTTGCCGATTCCGAGGAAGTACGCGAGGTCGTGTTGGGTCTGGAGCAGCAGTACGACGCATTCCGGACCGACGAGGAGACCCTGCCGCTCGCGCACGAGCGGGAGCTGCCCACCGCGGAGGAGATCGGTGCCGAGTTCGAGCGCTTCCTCGCCGGCCTCGACACGCCTGAGGAGCAGTAGATGCCGACCAATGCCGACGAGCTGGCCGAGATCCTCGATCTCGAACCGCTGGACCTGAATCTGTTCCGCGGCAAGCAGCCCGATACCGCCCTGCAGCGGGTTTTCGGTGGTCAGGTCGCCGCCCAGGCACTGGTAGCCGCTGCTCGCACGACCACCGACGACCGGGCGATTCACTCCCTGCACGCATACTTCCTGCGGCCGGGCGACCCGAGAGTCCCGATCATCTACGACGTCGATCCGCTGCGCGACGGCCGTAGCTTCTCCTCCCGCCGGGTGCTGGCCCGCCAGCACGGTCACCCGATCTTCGCGCTGACCGCGAACTTCCAGGTGCACGAGACCGGATTCGAACACCAGGACAAGATGCCTGCCGCGCCACCGCCCGAGGATTGCCCCGATGTGGGCGCGCTGGCACGGGCTACCGCCGGCGAGCGAGCGGACCAGTGGAGCAAGGACTGGGCGGCCCTCGAGCTCCGCCGGGCAGGCGACTCCACCTCCGGCGACCTGCCGGACACGGACGAGCATCCCGCGAAGGCCCAGTACTGGGTCAGGGTCATCGGCAGGCTCCCGAACAGTCCGGTGGTGCACCAGGCCGCGCTGACCTACCTGTCCGACCTCACCCTGATCCGGACATCGCTGATCCCGCACCGCCAGGGTGACTTCGAGGCCTCGGTGCAGGCCGCGTCGCTGGACCACGCGGTGTGGTTCCACCGTCCCTTCCGCGCCGACGAGTGGCTGCTCTATGTCCAGAGGTCGCCCTCGGCCTCGGGTGCTCGTGGCCTGATCTTCGGTGAGTTGTTCACCCGCGACGGTGCACTCGCGGCGTCCGTCGCCCAAGAAGCGCTGATCCGGCCCCGCGGCTAGCGCCGCCGCCCGGTGTCACGCACGGTCTCGATCGTGTCGGCCTCGTCCGCGGTCTTGTCGTCGCGGTAGCGCAGCACTCGCGCGAAGCGGAGTGCCACCCCGCCGGGATAGCGGGTCGATCGCTGGACTCCGTCGAAGGCGATCTCGACCACCTGCTCGGGGCGGACGTAGACGACGTGCCCGTCGCGGCGTGTTTCCAACTCGAGGAAGCGCTCGGTCTGCCAGGCCAGCATCCGGTCGGTCATGCCCTTGAAGGTCTTGCCCAGCATCACGAAGCCGTCGCCGTCGCGGGCTCCGAGGTGGATGTTGGACAAGGTGCCGTGCCGGCGGCCGCTGCCCCATTCGACGGCGAGTACGACCAGGTCCAGGGTGTGCCTTGGTTTCACTTTGAGCCAGGCCGAGCCGCGCCGTCCGGCGGCATAGGTCGAGGACAGGTCTTTGACCACCACGCCCTCGTTCCCTCGCTTCAGAACCTCGATGTTGAAGGCGGCTGCCTCCTCCGGGTCGGCGGTGACGAGACGTTCTACGAGCAGGTCGGCGGGTACGAGGGTGGTGAGGCGTTCGTACCGTTCGGCCGCGGTCGCCTCGGTCAGGTCGTCGCCGTCGACGTGCAGAAGGTCGAAGAAGCGCGGCACCATCGGGAACTGCATCGACACCGACTCCTGGAAGATCCGCGCCCGGCCGTCGTCATCCAGTGCGAGTGCCTCGCCGTCGAGCACGAACCGGTCCGACGCGAACGACCGCGCCGCCGCGACCACACCCGGGAGGCGGTCGGTCAGATCGTCGAGGCTGCGCGAGAAGACGGACACGTCGGCGCCGGTCCGGTGGATCTGGACGCGTATGCCGTCGAGCTTGGCGTCAACGGCGAAAGCCCCGGCCTCCGCGCGTACGCCGTCGATGGCCGCGTCCAGGGAAGGGGCGGGGGAGGCGAGCATGGGTCGGACCGGTCGGCCGATCTCCAGTCGGAACGCGGCCAGCGCCTCGCTGCCCCCGGCGAGGGCGGCGGCAGCGACCGGACCGGACGGTCCGCTGAACATCGCGGCCCGGCGCACCTCCGTGATCGGAACCTCGGCAGCTTCGGCGATCGCGTCCAGCAGCACCGAGTCGAGCGCGCCTTGGCGCAGGTTCTCGAAGATCAGTGCGCGCAGGAACTCCTGCTCGTCGGCGGTCACCCGCGAGAAGAGCGCTTCGACCGCCTCCGAGCGGACCGCGATCGAGCCCACGCCGCCGATGTCGGTCAATGCATCGAGCGCGGCGTCGATCTCCACGACGGTGAGCGTCTCGACCGACGCAGGCTCGGGCAGCGAGGAGAGCCCGCGCCAGCCCACCCCGACCCGGCGCTGCCGAGGAGCACCGGCGAGGAACGCGGCCACCACCTCGATCTCGCCAGGATCAGCCGCCCGCAGCGCGTCGGCGAGTAGTCGCCGTTTCTCCAGCCGCGACCGCGCCGCGGCGACAGCCCGCGACGTGGCGACGAGATCCCGCAGCAGCATGCGCCCAGCCTGCCAGCCGCCACCGACGGAGACGCCGAGCGGACGCCAGGCGCCGAAGTCGCGGACTTCTCTTACAGGCCAGGCCGGAGGCCCCATAGGCTGGCAGGCGTGAAGGCGGCGCGACGGCGGTGGCTGCCGCTGCCCGGTCGCAGACGCCTCGATGCCAATCAACAGGAAGTACGGCGCTGACAAGGCACCTTCGGGCTGAATCCGGCGCTACTGCCTGTTCTTTGGCACTGTGCACTAAAGCAGCGGTCGCAAGGGCGCGAGCAGCAGTTCGGTGAACTTCTTGTGGATCCCGCGGCGCGCCCACTGCTCGGCGGTGAGCTCGGCGGCGTTGGTGCTGTCGGTAAGGAAGATCCGCTCCATCTCGGCGGCCATGCCGGGGTGGATGATCTCGAGGTTGATCTCGTAGTTCCCGGTCAGCGAGAGCCGGTCGAGGTTGGCGGTGCCGATCGTCGACCACTGGCCGTCGACGGTGGCGGTCTTGGCGTGCATCATCGCGTCCTGGTAGCGCAGGATCCGCACACCGGCGGCGAGGAGCTCGCCGTAGTAGCCGCGCGAGAGCCAGTCCGCGACGACGTGGTTGGAGACCGCGGGAAGCAGGATCCGCACGTCGACGCCGCGACGCGCGGCCGTGACGAGCGCGTCGGCCATGTCGGCGTCGGGAATGAAGTAGGCATGGGTCATCCAGATGTTCTTGCTTGCCTTGTTGACGGCCTCCAGATACATCGCCCGGATCGGGAACATCAGCAGCCTCGGCACGTTGCGGTGCACCCGGATCGTCGGCTCCCAGTGCGACGGTGCCTCCAGCAGCAGCGGGGCACCGTGCCTGGTCCTCCGGTTGAGGTTCCAGAAGTCGGCGAACGCGCGGCGCAGGTCGGAGACCCCGGCACCGGTGATCCGCACGTGGGTGTCCCGCCATTGGGTGGCGTACGCGGAGCCGATGTTGTAGCCGCCGGCGAACGCGACCTCGTCGTCGACCACGAGGATTTTGCGGTGGTCGCGTCCGTACCGGCGCAGGTCGAAGAACCGCCAGCCCGCGCCGTACACCGGATAGCCCAGCACGTTGACCCGCGGGCCGAACCGCTTGAACCGCGGGCTGACGACCAGGTTCGCGAACCGGTCGTAGACGACGTAAACGTCGACGCCACGTGCTGCTGCCTCGTTGAGAGCCGCCTTGAACCGCTCGCCGGTCTCGTCGCCTTTCCAGATGTAGCTCTCGAACAGCACCAGGCTGCGTGCCGAGCCGATCGCCGCCAGCATGTCCGCGTAGAGGTCCTGACCATAGGTGTACGCCGTCACGACGCTCTCGCCGACGGTCGTCTCGGTGGGCGGCGTGACGGGGAACGGCTTGGGCTTCTTGCCCCGTCGGCGGTACGAGTCGATCAGGGTCAGTGCGAGCGCGACTATTAACTGGAGACCGAAGAACCCGAGCAGCGTGCGGCGCGCCACGCTCGAGATCGTTCGGGGACTGGTCACGGAGGAACCCTAACGGGGTGGTGATGATCTGGCAGGACTGTCCCCGTGTCTCGGTAGGCTCGAAGCCATGAGGCCTGTCACCGATCTCGCTCGCCGCATCGCGCCCTTCGAGGTCATCTCCGACTACCAGCCGTCGGGCGACCAGCCTGCCGCGATCGCGGAGATCGCCGAGCGGATCGACAGCGGCGAGCAGGATGTGGTGCTGCTGGGTGCGACCGGTACCGGCAAGACGGCGTCGATCGCGTGGGCGATCGAGCAGCTGCAGCGGCCGACGCTGGTGATGCAGCCCAACAAGACCCTGGCCGCGCAGTTCGCCACCGAGTTGCGGCAGCTGCTGCCCAACAACGCGGTCGAGTATTTCGTCTCCTACTACGACTACTACCAGCCTGAGGCCTACATCCCGCAGACCGATACCTACATCGAGAAGGACTCCTCGATCAACGACGAGGTGGAGCGGCTGCGGCATTCCGCCACCAACTCGCTGCTGACCCGCCGTGACGTGGTGGTGGTCGCGTCGGTGTCCTGCATCTACGGTCTCGGCACGCCACAGGAGTACGTCGACCGGATGGTGCGGCTGCGGGTCGGGGAGGAGCACGACCGCGACCAGCTGCTGCGCCGGCTCGTCGAGATCCAGTACGCCCGTAACGACCTCTCCTTCACGCGTGGCACGTTCCGGGTCCGGGGCGACACGCTCGAGGTCTTCCCGGTGTACGAGGAGCACGCGGTCCGCATCGAGTTCTTCGGCGACGAGGTGGAGCGGCTGATGACGCTGCACCCGGTCACCGGCGAGGTCGTCACCGAGGACAACGAGCTCTACATCTTCCCCGCCACCCACTACGTCGCCGGACCGGAGCGGATGGAGCGGGCGATCGCCGGTATCGAGGCGGAGCTCACCGAGCAGCTCGCGACGTTCGAGCGGCAGGGCAAGCTGCTGGAGGCGCAGCGGCTGCGGATGCGCACCACCTACGACATCGAGATGATGCGGCAGGTCGGTAGCTGCTCGGGCATCGAGAACTACTCGATGCACATCGACGGCCGCGGCCGGGGCTCGGCGCCCAACTGTCTGCTTGACTACTTCCCCGAGGACTTCCTGCTGGTCATCGACGAGTCGCATGTGACCGTGCCGCAGATCGGCGGGATGTACGAAGGCGACATGTCGCGCAAGCGCAACCTGGTCGACCACGGCTTCCGATTGCCCAGCGCGATGGACAACCGGCCGCTGCGCTGGGAGGAGTTCCTCGAACGCATCGGCCAGACGATCTACCTCTCGGCGACGCCCGGTGACTACGAGCTCGACCGGATCGGCGGCGTCGAACACGCCGTGGAGCAGATCATCCGGCCCACGGGCTTGGTCGACCCCGAGGTGATCGTGCGGCAGACCAAGGGCCAGATCGACGACCTGATCGGTGAGATCCGGGAGCGCACCGAGAAGAACGAGCGAGTCCTGGTCACGACGTTGACCAAGAAGATGGCCGAGGATCTCACCGACTACCTCGTCGAGGCCGGCATCCGCACCCAGTACCTCCACTCCGAGGTGGACACACTCAAACGCATCGAGCTGCTGCGCGACCTGCGGCTGGGCACCTTCGACGTGCTCGTCGGCATCAACCTGCTCCGTGAGGGCCTCGACCTGCCCGAGGTGTCGCTGGTCGCGATCCTGGACGCCGACAAGGAGGGCTTCCTGCGCTCGGAGAAGTCGCTGATCCAGACGATCGGCCGGGCTGCCCGCAACGTGTCGGGCCAGGTGGTCATGTACGCCGACCGCATCACCGACTCGATGGAGGCGGCCATCGACGAGACCAATCGCCGGCGCGCCAAGCAGATTGCCTACAACGAGGCCAACGGCATCGACCCGACGCCGCTGCGCAAGAAGATCGCCGACATCACCGAGATGCTCGCCCGCGAGGACGAGAACACCGAGGCGCTGATCGCGACCTGGTCCCACCTCGACCCCAAGAGGGCAGGCTCCCCGACCCCGAAGCTGCGGTCGACCGACGGCGTGGACTCCGGTCTCGCGGGATTGCCGTCCACGGACCTGGCCGACCTGGTCCACCAGCTCACCGACCAGATGCACGCGGCGGCCGCCGCGTTGCAGTTCGAGGTCGCGGCCCGGCTGCGTGACGAGATCGGCGAGCTCAAGAAGGAGTTGCGGCAGATGCTCGAGGCCGGGGTACGATAGCCAGTCCTCTGATTCTGGAGTATGCTTAGTCCAAGATCGGAGGCGCCATGTTAGTGAAGATGCGGGCACCGGCCACCCGGTACGAGATCGGCGAGTGGCCCGACCTCCGCGAGGACGCAACCCGGGTGCGGCTCACACCAGCCGCCGTCACGGCGATGCACCGACTGGCCACCCAGTGGAAGCTCACCGCCGAGCAGATGCAGGATCTCCTCGGCGGCGTCTCCGCCAGCACCTGGCATGCCTGGCGCAACCGGCCGCCGCGCGATCTCGGTGTGGACCGGCTCACGCGCGCCTCGCTGCTGCTGGGGATCCACACCGCGCTGCAGGCGATCCACTCAGCCGAGATCGCCCGGATGTGGATCCAACTGCCCAACACCAACCCGGTCTTCGGCGGGCGTACGCCACTCGAGGTGATGCGCGAGGGCGGGATCCCCGCGATGGTCGAGGTGCGCGCCCTGCTCGACGGTCGCCGCGGCGGCCGGTGAGCAATCGACCAGCACGGGGCTGGCCGCGGATGGTGTCGGTGGCCCACGATGCCACCAGCCGGCTGATCCCCGACGCCTACGCCGACCCCGACGAGTCCTCGCTCCAGGCGCTAGCGGATACCGCCGACGACTTGGCTGCTCTCAACCAGCTGGCAGCCGCCACCAACGCGCGGCTGCAGGCGCAGGAGGAGCGACACCCCGGCGGCCTCGGTCGGGCCGACATGGTCTTCGGTGTCCCTTACTCCAAGATCGTCAACGCCTCCTTCGCCTATGCCGGCACCGGCGCCCGATTCCACGACCGGCGTCGCGGCGCCTGGTACTGCGCGCTCGAGGTCGAGACCGCGATCGCCGAGGTGGGTTTCCACCGGCGGGTGATGCTGGCCGAGATCGGTCTCACCTCCGAAGTCGTGAGCTACCGCGAGTTCCTCAGCGACATCCACGCCGACGACTTCGCCGACCTCTCCGACGGCTCGGCGAAGTCCAATCGCTGTCTCGACCCCGACAGCTACCTCGCCGGCCAGGCGCTCGCCGCCGACCTCCTGGCGCGCCAGGCCGGGGGAGTGCGTTACCCCGCAGTCCGCGACCCCGGGGGCACCAATCTCGCCGTGCTCCAGCCGGCCCTCGTCGCCCACGTACGCCCCGGAGCTGAGTGGCAGCTCACCGTCGACGGTGATGACGTGTCGGCCCGACCGATTCGGTGACCATTCTCAGCGTTCCCGAGCCCCGCGTCCTCCGAAAGAAGTCGCGCGGCCGCGGCAGCGACAGGCACCGCGCCGGGGAGTTGGCGACCAAGCGCTCACAGGTGTCATAAGCACGACCTGCGATGCACTGGGCCAGTTGTCGCGACAACGGTCTCACCCGCGATCCGCTAGCATGTCCGCTTGGAGGGGAGTATTCCCCGGCGATGGTGTCGTCATCACGGTGGCTCGATAGCCACCCGGCGCCGTCGGTCGCAGTCTCGGTTGCGGCGGAAGAGACCTCCGGATGCCTGATCCGGAGGATCCATGAACGTTCCCGCGTGGCTCTGGGTAGTCACCCTGGCCATCACTCTCGCGGTGCTCGTCTTCGACGTGTTCGTGATCGCCCGGCGCCCCCGCGAGCCGAGCCGAGCCGAGGTCTCGATCGCCTTGTCGGTCTACATCGGTCTCGCGATCCTGTTCGGCATCGGGGTCTGGGTGTTCGCCGGGCACCAGTACGGCACCGAGTTCTTCGCCGGGTGGCTGACCGAGTACTCCCTGTCGATCGACAACCTGTTCATCTTCATCATCATCATGAGCCGCCTAGCCGTGCCACGGGAGCTGCAGCAGTCGGCGCTCATGGTCGGCATCGTGCTCGCGCTGGTCTTCCGGGCGATCTTCATCGCGATCGGCGCCACGGCGATCGAGCAGTTCAGCTGGGTCTTCTACATCTTCGGCGCGTTCCTCGTCTACACCGCGGTCAAGCTGGCTTTGCAGGGGCCGGAGGACGAGGACGAGTACGAGGAAGGCCCGGTGGTGCGGTGGCTGCGCGGCAAGCTGCCGATGACCGAGGGCTGGCACGGCTCCAAGGCGTGGGTGCGGGTGAACGGCAAGCGACTGTTCACCCCGATGCTGCTGGTGATCGTCGGGCTCGGCACCACCGATCTGCTTTTCGCGCTCGACTCCATCCCGGCGATCTTCGGTCTCACCCAGGAGGCCTACCTGGTGCTGACCGCGAACATCTTCGCGCTGATGGGCCTGCGCCAGCTCTACTTCCTGATCGGCGGACTGCTGGAGCGGCTGATCTTCCTCACCTACGGCCTGGCTGTGCTGCTCGGCTTCATCGGCATCAAGCTGGTGCTGCACGCCATGCACACCAACGAGCTGCCGTTCGTCAACGGCGGCCACCCGATCCACGGTGCCCCCGAGATCAGCATCGTCTGGTCGCTGACCGCGATCGTGGTGATCCTGGCCGTCACCGTCGTCGCCAGCCTCGTCGTCGGCCGCCGCCAGACACCGGAGCGACGAGACGAGGAGACCGGCCCCCGCGGTCACTGACCGTCGCTAGGCTAGGACCGTGCGCATTGCTCTGCTGTCGTATCGCAGCAAACCCCACTGCGGCGGCCAGGGCATCTATCTGCGGCATCTGAGCCGGGAGCTGGTGGCTCTCGGCCACGAGGTCGAGGTGTTCTCCGGGCAGCCGTATCCCGAGCTCGACGACGGTGTGACGTTGACCAAGGTGCCCAGTCTCGACCTCTACCGCGAGCCCGATCCGTTCCGGATCCCCCAGTGGCGTGAGTTCCGCGACCTGACCGACGTGCAGGAGTTCGCGATCATGTGCGCCGGCGGGTTCCCCGAGCCGCGTACGTTCAGCAAGCGGGTGGCCCGGCTGCTGACGGACCGGGCCGGCGACTTCGACATCGTGCACGACAACCAGACGCTTGGTCACGGGATGCTCGACATCAAGGCGCTCGGAGTTCCGTTCATCACCTCGATCCACCACCCGATCACCTTCGACCGCCGCATCGACCTCGCGGCGGCCGAGGACATCGGTGGTTGGGAGGGCTTCAAGAAGCGCCGGTCGCTGCCCCGCTGGTACGGGTTCCTGCGGATGCAGGGTCACGTCGCGCGCCGGATCGGCCGGATCCTGACCGTCTCGGAGAGCTCGGCCAGGGACATCGCCGCCGACTTCGGCGTCGATCCCACCCAGATCGAGGTGATCCCGCTCGGTGTCGACGCGGGCTTCGTGCCGCCGACCGAGCCACGGGTGCCGGGCCGGATCATGGCGATGGCCAGCGCCGACGCGCCGATGAAGGGCATCGCGACGCTGCTGGAAGCGTTCGCCAAGCTGCGCACCGAGCGCGACGTGTCGCTCGTACTCGTCACCAAGCCGACCCCCGGCGGACGCACCGAGCAGCTGATCGAGCAACGGGGGATCGGCGAGCACGTCACGTTCGTCAACGGCATCTCGGATGCGGAGCTGGTCCGGGTGATGGGCTCGGCGGAGATCGCCTGCGTTCCGTCGCTGTACGAGGGCTTCTCGCTGCCGACCGCCGAGCTGATGGCCTGCGCCACCCCTCTGGTGGTCAGCCGGGCCGGCGCGATCCCCGAGGTGGTCGGTCCCGACGGGCTGTGCGCCGATCTGGTCGCCCCCGGTGACGTCGGCGAACTGACCCTCGCGCTCGAGGCGCTGCTCGACGACCCCGAGCGACGCGCCCGGATGGGCGCGGCCGGCAGGGAGCGAGCTCTGGAACGGTTCTCCTGGCACGCGGTGGCGGTCAAGACAGCGGCCGCGTACGAGCAAGTGATCGCGGAGACGAGGGGGCCGGCGTGCTGACCGTCGACTTCGACCGGCTCGGGTTGCGCCCCGGCGACCGTGTGCTGGACCTGGGCTGCGGTGCCGGCCGGCACGCCTTCGAGAGCTACCGCCGCGGCGCGGACGTGGTCGCCTTCGACCAGGACGCCGACGAGCTGGCCGGTGTCGGCGACCTCTTTGCGGCCATGCGCGAGGCGGGCGAGGTGCCCGTAGGCGCCGAGGCCGACGTCAAGCAGGGCGATGCACTCGACCTGCCGTTCGCCGACGGCGAGTTCGACCGGGTGGTCGCCTCGGAGGTGCTGGAGCACATCGGTGACGACCAGCGCGCGATCGCCGAGTTGGCCCGGGTGACCCGCCCGGGTGGCACCGTCGCCGTCACCGTCCCCCGGTGGCTGCCGGAGAAGATCTGCTGGGCACTGTCCGACGCCTACCACGAGGTCGAGGGCGGGCACGTGCGCATCTACACCGGCGACGAGCTGGTCGGGAAGCTGGAGGCCGCGGGTCTGACGTATGACGGCAAGGGCTACGCGCACGCGCTGCATTCCCCGTACTGGTGGCTCAAGTGTGCCGTCGGCGTCGACAACGACAGGAATCCGCTGGTCAAGGCGTACCACCAGGTCCTCGTCTGGGACATCATGAAGACCCCGCGCATCAGCACGGTCACCCACCTGACCGAGAAGGCACTCAACCCGCTGATCGGTAAGAGTCTGGTGCTCTACTTCCGCAAGCCCGAGACCGCCGGCTGATGGGCCTGCCCGCCCTGCCCGGAGTCGTCAGCGCGGAGGAGATCGCCGCCACCGCGGCCGCGCTGGCACGGATCCAGCAGCCCGACGGCGGAGTGCCCTGGGCGGCGGGCGACCCGCACATCGACCCCTGGAACCACGTCGAGGCGGCCATGGCGATGCTCGTCGGCGGCGAGGTGGAGGCCGCGGAGCTGGCGTACCAGTGGTGGATCGACCACCAGCGCCCCGACGGCTCGCTGCCGATGCGGATCACCGGCGGCGTGGTCGAGGACCCCAGCGGCGACACGAACATGACCGCCTATGTCGCGGTCGGGGTCTGGCACCACTGGCTGGTGCGCCGTGACCTCGGCTTCGTGCGCCGGCTCTGGCCGCACGTACGCCTGGCCCTCGACTACGCAGCCGACCGACAGCTGCCCTTCGGCGGTATCGCCTGGTCGCAGGAGTACGCCCTCGATGGCAACCCAGGCAGCACCCCGGGGAAGGTCAACGAGGAGGCGCTGGTCGCCGGCAGCGCGAGCATCCACCACGCGCTGCTCGCCGGAGTCGCACTCGGTGAGCTGCTCGACGACCCTCGCCCCGATTGGGGAGTCATCGCCGACCGCCTCAGGGACGCGCTGAGCCGGCACCGCGACCTGTTCCTGGACAAGTCGAACTTCTCGATGGACTGGTACTACCCGGTGCTCGGCGGCGCGGTCCGGGGCGAAGCGGGTCGCGACCTGATCGCGTCTCGGTGGGACGAGTTCGTGCAACCCGGCGCCGGGATCCGCTGCGTGGTGACCAACCCGTGGTTTACCGGTGCCGAGACCTGCGAGCTGGCCCTGGCCCTGGATGCGCTGGGGGAGCGTACGCGGGCAGTGGAGCTGGTCGCCAGCGCCGCCAAGCTGCGCCACGAGAACGGCCTCTACTGGACCGGCATCGTGCTCCCCGAGCAGGTGCACTGGCCCGACGAGCAGACCACCTACACCGCGGCAGCGTTCGTGCTCGCCGTCGATGCGCTGTCGGACACGACCCCGGGTGCGCAGGCCTGGCGTCAGTTTGCGGGTGCGCGCAGGGTCTCGCGGCTGTGGAGGGTTGTTCCATGACGTGAGGCTGATACGCCATTAGTACGGTGGTCTGCTCGGAAGGCTCGACGGGCACGCGAACGAGCTCGCCTGGAGCTGACCCGACGCATCCACCGTGTACCGGCGACAGGCGATGCCCCACGCACCGTCCTTTCCATCGATAGCGGGGGTCTCTCCATAGTCGTAAACCGCGATCTCGATCTTGTGATCGCCATCCGCCAACACCTGGATCATCGGCTCGGGGTACTCGTTGAGATAGCCGTCTGACGGGTCCGCCAACCAGCGCCGCACGGCACCAAGCTGCCGTCTCTCTGAGGCGCCGGGGGTGACGACATGATTTTGGAGGTAGTACGTGATGTCTCCGGCCGTGGCAGCTGCCATGTCCGCACCGGCGCGTTCGGCGTCGCCCTTGCAGCCGGCCGCTCCGAAGAGCATCACCAGCACCAGGACAATCCTCGCGATCACGGAGGCAATGCTCACCTATGCGATCCGTCGGCGAGCCCGTGCTCTTCGGCGTACGCCGCTTCGCGGCGCTCGAACTCGGCGTCCACGTTGCCGCGTTTGAGGTTGAGACGCTCGAGCAGTTCCACTGGCGGGTGCGCCCGCCGGCATTCTGGCAAGCACTCGCCGAACGCCCTGACGTGACCTCGCTCGGTACCGTCCGAGACCGCCTCGACCGCAACGCGGTCGCACTGGTGGCGCCCGGAGCCACAGCCTCACAACAACTGATCTTGTTCGCCGACCCCGAGACCGGGGCGTTCACCGGCTACGAGGAGATCCTGGTTGGCCCGGACGATGAGCTTGGCCTGGCTCCGCCGGCAGTCATCTCCCTCGCCGCGTTGTCCGAGGTCGAGGCGATTCCCGTGGACCAAGCGCCTGCCGCCTGAACTGCCCGCCGGCTGGATGTTTCGTGCAACGAGTCATTGGGGCGGATATGTCGACGGGAAGCCGTTGGTCGTGGACGCCGGCAGCGACACGGAGCCATCATTCGACCGGCTTCCGCACGTGGGTACGCTGACGATCACCGCCGAGCAAGACAAGGTCCTCGTGCCGACCGACGGTGAAGGCGGACGACACCACTTCGACGTGCGCTCGGGTTCCTTCACCGACTAGCGGACCCGGCGGGTGCGCGCAAGGCCCGCATCGATCCGCGGATACCGACCTCGGTGAACCCGTCGGTCAGCGCGCGCAGGTAGATCTCGTACGGCGGGCGGCCTCCGTCGGCGGGGTCGGGGAACACGTCGTGGATGAGCATCAGCCCACCCGGCATGACCCTGCGCGACCAGGCCTCGTAGTCGTCGTGGGCGGGCTTGGTGCCGTGGCCGCCGTCGATGAACAGCACCGCCAGGGGAGTGGTCCACCAGCGGGCGACGGTGGTCGAGGAGCCGACGACCGCGACGACCTCGTCCTGGAGACCGGCGCGCAGGATCGTGCGACGGAACGTCGGGAGCGTGTCCATCAGGCCGAACTCCGGATCCACCAGCGACGGGTCGTGGTGCTCCCAGCCCGCCTGGTTCTCCTCCGACCCGCGGTGGTGGTCGACGGTGAAGACCGTGCTGCCGGCCTCGCGCGCGGCAGCGCCGAGGTAGATCGCGGACTTGCCGCAGTAGCTGCCGATCTCCAGGCCCGGGCCGTGCCGGAGTGCCGCTACGGCCTGCTCGTAGAGGAACAGCCCCTCGTCCTCGGGCATGAATCCCCGGGCAGCCAGGGCGTGCCGGAGTAGCTCGGGATTCACAGTCAGGCCGGGTCCGTCTGCTGCTGATGCCGCTCTTCGTGTTGGGCATACGTCCAGCGCAGGAACCGGTCGACGGCCTTCTTCACGTGCTCGGAGCGGATCGAGGGGAAGAGGTCGAAGGCATGCTGAGCGCCCGAGATCTCCGCGTACAGCACGGGCTGCTTCGAGACGTGGCGCAGTGCCGCCACGAAATCCCGGGCCTGGTCGACGTCGACCAGGCTGTCGTGAGTGCCGTGGATGACCAGGAACGGTGGTGCCTCCGCGTTGACCCGCAACAACGGCGAGGCCTGCTCGAAGATCTCCAGGCCGGTCTTGGGGTCCTTCTTGAACAGTCGTGGCCCGAGGAACCGGTCGCGCATCTGGATCGCCGGCTTGCGGCCGCTCGCGCCGGCCAGGTCGTATACGCCGTAGAACGGGACGCACGCCTGCACGGTCGTGTCCGCATCCTCGAAGCCGGGCTGGAACGCGGGGTCGTTCGGTGTCAGCGCGGCCAGCGCCGCCAGGTGGCCGCCGGCCGATCCGCCGGTGATCGCGAGGAAGCCGGGGTCGCCGCCGTAGTCGGCGATGTGCTCCTTGACCCACGCGATCGCGGCCTTGACGTCGACAATGTGGTCGGGCCAGTTTGCACCGGGGGACAACCGGTAGTTGATGTCCACGCACACCCAGCCGGCGGCGGCCATCTCGGTCAGCAGCGGTACGCCCTGGGTGGCCTTCTGGCCGACCATCCAGGCGCCGCCGTGGACGTGCAGGAGCACCGGTGCCGTGTCGGTGCGCGGCTCGACGGGGATGACCAGGTCGAGCTTGCCGCGCTTGCCGTGCCCCTCGTCGTACACCAGATCCTTGATCCGCCTGACCTTCGGACTGCGTACGCGGAACGGCCAGACCAGCTGACTTCTCGGCGTGATCGGGTCGAGATCGTCGTGGACGGTCTCGAGGCCGGTTCGGTAGTCGCTGCCCAGACCCTCGGCCAGCGTCCTCTCGATGGTCTCCTTGGACTGCTCGGACCTGACCAGGGTGTAGCCGAGAGCCGCGATCGTGGCGGCGTTCAGCGCCAGGCCCAGCTTGTTGGCCTTCCGGCCCCGGGTCAGCTCGCGCAAGCCGTCGGCCGCGGTGAAGGCGATCGCGTGCGGCGCCAGCTCGCCGACCAACCAGCCGGAGAAGAACGACGGCCAGGCCGTCGAATACGTGCGTACGGGACGGACAACGTTGGCCGCCAGCGCGGCGCCGGAAGCGCTGCGGAGCAGGTAGAGGAAACCCATCGAGAGCCCTTTCAGTGCGTGCGGTCGGGCATGATCGATGCTACCCAGCGCGGGTTCGCGGCGGCCCTGGAGACGAGCCCTGACTCCGGCTCAATCTGTTCCAAGTGGTTGCCCTCACCGCCGAATCGCAGCCATTTGGAACAGATCTGTCGGGGGTGATCCGCATGATCGGATCATGCGCGATCTTGAACCACACCGTTGGTCGGCCTGGCGGATGCCCGAGACCCCGGTCCTTCCTGTGCGGATGGACTCCACCGGCGTCGATGGCCCGACTCGGGCGCAGGCAAGGGGCCCGCACTGGCGCAAGAGCAGCCACGGCTTCTAGGTGCCCTCCCATGTCGATCCCAGCCGGCCGGAGCAGCGGGCGGCGGAGGCCTCGGTGTTGGTGCCGCGCGGGGCGGTGACCGGCTGGGCTGCCTTGCGCCTGCACGGCGGCGGATTCTTCGACGGCCTTGAGGGAGATGGGGTGACTCCGCTGCCGGTGATGCTCGTGGCGCCAGGGGAGTCCCGGCGACGGCGGCCAGGTGTGCAGATAGTCACCGATCCGCTGACCGACGACGAGGTGGTGTTGGTGCAGGGCGTGCGGTGTACGACCGTGCTCCGTGCGGTCTTCGACCAGACCCGCCGCGGGCAGTCCCTGACTGAGGCCGTGGTCACCGTCGACATGGCTGCCGCAGCCGAATTGACCAGCATCACCAATCTGGCCGGCTATGTCGACCAGAACTTCTCCCGCCGCGGAATGCCGATAGCGCGACGGGCTCTGGCGCTGGCCTCTTCGGAGAGTCGGTCCCCCCAAGAGAGCCGCACCCGAACGATCTGGATCCGAGCCGGCCTGCCGCAGCCTTTGGTGAACCAACCCGTCTACAGCCACACCGGAGCACTGCTCGGCTACCCCGACCTCCTCGATCCCGAGAGCGGACTGGTTTGCGAGTACGACGGCGCCGACCACCGCAGCGCCCGTCGGCACTCCGACGACGTACACCGCGAGGCAGGTTTCCGGGCTCACGGGCTGGAAGCGACCCGGCTGACCGGAGCAGACATCCGTGAGCCCGGTCGAGCGATGGCCCGTCTGGCCGAGGCCCACCAGCGCGCACTGCGGAATCACAGGAGACAGCAGTCTTGGACTCTCACCCGCCTTGATTGCCGCTCTGCTGGTTGATCTTTCAGCAGGCGTTGGCGTCCTGCTTGGCCTTGAGTTGCAGGGCGATGTCGATGAGCTGGTCCTCCTGGCCTCCGATGAGCTTGCGGTTGCCGGCCTCGAGCAGGATCTGCGCGCCACTGACCCCGTAGCGCTCGGCCTGCCGCTCGGCGTGCTTGAGGAAGCTGGAGTAGACCCCGGCGTACCCCATCATCAGCGTCATCCGGTTGAGCGTGCACTCTTCCGGCATCGTGGGGAGCACGACGTCCTCGGCGGCGTCGACGATCTTGAGGAAGTCCACGCCGGTCTTCCAGCCGAGCTTGTCGCAGACGCCGACGAACGCCTCCAGCGGGGTGTTGCCGGCGCCGGCGCCGTAGCGGCGTACGGACCCGTCGATCTGGGTGGCGCCGTTGCGGGCGGCGATGATCGTGTTGGCGACGCCCAGGCCGAGGTTCTCGTGGCCATGAAAGCCGACCCGCGCCTCGTTGCCGATCTCGGCGTGTACGGCGGCGACCCGGTCACCGGTCGCCTCCATGATGAGCGCGCCACCGGAGTCCACCACGTACACGCACTGGCAGCCGGCGTCGACCATGATCCTGGCCTGCTTGGCCAGCACCTCGGGCGGCTGGGTGTGGCTCATCATCAGGAAGCCGACGGTCTCCAGGCCCAGGTCGCGGGCGAGCCGGAAGTGCTGCTCGGACACGTCGGCCTCGGTGCAGTGGGTGGCGACCCGGCAGATGACGCCGCCGTTGTCCTGCGCCGCGCGGATGTCGTCCTTGGTGCCGACGCCGGGCAGCATCAGGAAGGCGATCTTGGCGCGCTTGGCCGTCTCGGCGGCGACCTTGATCAGCTCCTGCTCGGGGGTGCGGGAGAAGCCGTAGTTGAACGACGACCCACCCAGACCGTCGCCGTGGGTCACCTCGAGCACGGGGACGCCCGCGTCGTCGAGCGCGGCGACGATGTCGCGCACCTCGGTGGTCGTGAACTGGTGCCGTTTGTGGTGCGAGCCGTCGCGGAGGGAGGTGTCGGTCAGCCGCAGATCCAGGGTGTCGTCGTAGGTGACGGCCAACTGGTTCTCGGGGCGGACGGTGGAGACGGGTCCGATGCTCATCAGAAGGCACCTGCCATTCTTTGGGCCACCTGGGTGGCGGCGGCGGTCATGATGTCGAGGTTCCCGGAGTACGGCGGCAGGAAGTCACCGGCCCCCTCCACCTCGACGAACACGCTGACCAGCGTGCGGTTCTTGGTGTAGTCCGACGGCGGGTCGATCTGCGGATCTTGGAGCAGCCGGTAGCCGGGGACGTACTCCTGCACGGCCTCGGCCATCCGCTGCACGGACTCGCGGATCTCGTCCTGCAACGTCTCGTACACCTCGGGCGCAGCGGCGCAGAAGATCGTGTCGCGCATGATCATCGGCGGCTCCGCCGGGTTGAGGATGATGATGGCCTTGCCCTCGTCGGCGCCGCCGATGTCGCGTACGCCGGCCGACGTCGTGCGGGTGAACTCGTCGATGTTCTGCCGGGTGCCGGGGCCTGCGGAAACCGAGGAGACCGACGCGACGATCTCGGCGTAGGACACTGGCGTCACCCGGGAGACCGCGTTGACCATCGGGATCGTGGCCTGGCCGCCGCAGGTGATCATGTTGACGTTCATCGCGTCGAGATGGGCGTCGCCGTTGACCGGTGGGATGACCGCGGGGCCGACGGCGGCCGGCGTCAGGTCGATGGCCCGGATGCCCGCCTCCTCGTACCGGGGCGCGTACTCGCGGTGGACGTACGCCGACGTCGCCTCGAACACCAGGTCGGGCAGCTCGTCCTGCTTGAGCAGCCAGTCGACACCCTCGTGGCTGGCGGTCAGGCCCAGAGCCGCGGCACGCTTGAGTCCCTCGCTGTCGGGGTCGACGCCGATCATCCAGCGCGGCTCGATACCCCCGCCCATTTCCTGGCTGCGCAGGAGCTTGTACATCAGGTCGGTGCCGATGTTGCCGGACCCGACGATCGCTGCGGTCTTCGTGGCCATGGGTGTCCTCACTTGAAGCAGATGCTGATAGATCCGAGGGTCTCGATCTCGGCGACCACACGGTCACCGGACTCGAAGGGGACGAACGGGCCGAGCGCGCCCGACAGGATGACCTGCCCGGCGCGGAGCGGATCACCGAACGTCTTGGCCTGCTTGGCCAGCCAGAGCAGGGCGTTGAGCGGATCGCCCAGGCAGGCGGCGCCGTTGCCGGTGGAGCGGATCTCGCCGTTGATCGACAGGCTCATCGTGACGCCGACCGGTTCGAAGTCGTCGAGCGTACGCCGGTCGGTACCGACGACATAGAGCCCGCTCGACGCGTTGTCGGCGACCGTGTCGGCGAAGGTGATGTCCCAGCCGGCGATGCGCGAGTCGACGATCTCGATCGAGGGCAGCGCATACGCCACCGCGGCGCGCACCGTCTCGTCGGTCAGGTCCCCGTCGAGGTCGGCGCCGAGCACGAACGCGACCTCGGCCTCCACGCGCGGCTGCAGCAGCCGCTCCATCGAGATCGGGTCCCCAGCCACGTCATCCGGGCTGACGTCCATGTCGGCCAGCAGATAGCCGAAGTCGGGCTGGTCCACGCCGAGCTGGTCCTGCACGGCCTGGGAGGTCGCACCGATCTTGCGTCCCACCACCGTGGCGCCCACGTCGAGCCGTCGCCGGACCAGACCCTGTTGCACGGCGTAGGCCGCGTCGAGGTCGTCGGTGCCGATCAGGTCGCGGACCGGCGCGCAGGGGACCCGCGTCTCGGTTGCCTCGGCAATGCGCGCGACCGCTTCGGCGATCGCGGCGCTCTTGTCGTCTGTCATGCCCTCAGCCTGCCCCTTCCCGTACGGGCTGGACTAGGCTTGTGTTCCACTGACTGGAACGGAGGGTCATGGACACCGGGACCGTGCTGGGCAAGGTGCTGGCGGTGCTCGACGCGTTCACCGCCGAGGACCGCGAGTTGTCCCTGGCGCAGCTGACCGGTCGTACCGGCCTGGCCAAGCCGACGGTGCACCGCATCGCCGGCGATCTCGTAGCCAGCCAATGGCTGGAGCGGACACCCGGCGGTTACCGGCTCGGCACCGGGCTGTTCGACCTCGGTATGCGTGCGACCGCCCAACGCAGCCTGATCGAGGTCGCCACGCCCTTCATGCAGGACGTGTACGAGCGCACCAAGCAGGTCGTGAACCTCGGCGTGCCCGACGGCGACCAGGTCGCCTATGTCGCCAAGATCGGCGGGCACCGGCAGGTGCCCCTGCCGACGAGGCTCGGCGGCCGGATGCCGCTCTACTGCACCGGTTTGGGCAAGGCGCTGCTGGCGTACGCCGGGGACGAGGCCATCGCGCGCATCCTCGCTGGACCGCTGGCCCGGCGTACTCCGCACACCGTGGTCGCGCCGGGCCGGCTGCGCAAACAGCTCGAGCAGGTGGTGAGCACGGGGGTCGCGTACGAGCACGAGGAGTCGGTGGCCGGGGTGGCCTGCGTGGCCGCGCCGATCCTGGACCCGAGCGAGCATGCTGTCGCCGCGATCAGCGCCACCGGACCATCCACGAGCTTTCGCCCCGAGCGACACGCGGCCCTGCTTCGCGCGGCCGCCGGGGGCATCGCCCTGACCTACGCCCGCCGACAGAACGTCAGCCAGAGCGTCAGTAGCTGACTACCGTCGTCCGACACGACCCGGCATTGGCTGGTGATCGGGACGTGGCCACCGGCGCACGAGCGGATCACTGTGGCGGTTGGCCTTGGATCACGCGGCTGGCGCGCAGCGCGGTCAGGGCGCGGTGGCTGTGGGTCTTGACCGTGCCAGGCGAAACACCGAGCTCGTCGGCGGTCTGCTCCACGGAGAGATCGAGCCAGTGCCGCAGCACGATCACCTTGCGTTGCATTGGTGGTAGCTCCTGGAGCGCCGCGAAGAGGCCGCTCGTCTCCGGTTCCGGGTCGTTCACCGGAGTCTCCGGCGGCACGTCGGTGCTGATCTCACGCCGCCACGGCCGCCGGGACTCGTCGATGTTGGCCCGCACCAGGGTGGTGCGAACGTACGCCTCCGCGGCGCCAGCGCGCCGCAACCGGGGCCACGCGACGTACAGCTTCACCAGCGCCGTCTGGAGCAGGTCCTCGGCGGTGTGCTGGTCGCCGGTGATCGCGTACGCGGTTCTCAGCAGGTGAGCGCGTCGCGCCGTGACGAACGCGGTGAAGGCAGCATCGCGGCTCACTGGCGCGGACGCAGACGCCAGGGCTCGGACGCGGCCCACTCGGCAAGCGTGCCTGTCTCGTCGGCCGGATAGCGGGCGACGCCCGTCACCTTGAACCGCCCCGGAGATTCCGGAGGCTGGGTTTCTTGGCTCAGCCGGTCGGCTTGAGCCGGTTCCTTGCAGCGTAGTGGAGTTCTTCGGCGGCCATCGGGGTGAGGTCGTCGAGGGCCTCGTGGGGGCGCTCGTTGTTGAAGAAGTCGACCCAGTTCAGGGTCTCCAGTTCGACATGCTCGACCCCGCGCCAAGGGCCTTCGGGTCGGATCAACTCGGCCTTGTAGAGCCCGATCTGTGACTCCGCGAGCGCGTTATCGTAGGCGTCGCCAATCGAGCCAACCGACGGGTCGACGCCCTCGTCGACAAGACGTTGTGTGAACGCGAAACTGACGTATTGGGACCCGGCATCGGTGTGATGGATGAGTCCCGATAGGTCGGTGACGCCCTGCTGGCGACGCGTCCAGATCGCATGCTCCAAGGTGTCCAGCACCAGGTCGGTGGTCATCCGGGTGGCCGCCCTCCACCCGACGATCCGCCGGCTGAAGACGTCGAAGACGAACGCGACATAGACGGTGCCGGCCCAGGTCGCGACGTAGGTGAAGTCGGCTACCCACAGCTGGTTCGGGCGCGACGCCCAGAAGTGTCGGTCGACCCGGTCAAGTGGCCGTTCGGCCGCGGGGTCGCCGATGGTGGTGCGGATCTTCTTCAGCCGCAGGGCGCCTTGCCAGCCCTGCTCGCGGTAGAGCCGCTCGATGGTGCACCGCGCGACGTCGTGGCCCCTGCCTCGCAGGTGGAGCCACATCTTCCTGGCCCCGAACCTCGCGATCAGCTTCTGTCGGCCACGCTCGGCCTCGATCAGCGCGACCAGTTCAGCGTCGCGGAGCACTCGTTTCGAGGGCCGCCGACTGACGGCCTCGTAGAAGGTGGACGGGGCGATCTTGATCCCGTGCTCAGCGAGCACGCGAGAGATCGGCTCGACCCCGAACTCGTCTTTGTGAGCAGCGATGAAGTCGATCAGAACCTGTTGGGGCGGTCGAGCTCCGCCGCGAAGAAAGCCGAGGCCGCCTTCAAGATCTCGTTGGCCCGCCGAAGCTCGGCGACCTCCTTCTTGAGGCTCTTGATCTCAGCAATCTCCTCACTGGTCTTCCCCGGACGGGTACCGCCATCGATCTCGGCCTGGCGCAGCCACTTGCGCAGCGACTCGGGCGAGGTGATCCCGAGCTTGCCCGCGACCGACCTGATCGCCGCGGCCTCGTGCGGATAATCCTGCCTAGACTCCATCACCATCCGCACCGCGCGCTCACGCAGCTCCGGGGTGTACTTCGAGGGTCGTGACATGAGAGTGATCCTTCCAACGAATCAGCTCTCCGGACACGCCGGGGCGGTTCAGGGTGTCTTTACCGTGCTGGTGTCGACGCTGTTGCTGGTGGCCTTGTGGAAGGCGTTGCCGACGGCGACGTCGATGATGATGGCGATGATGATGCCCAGGACACTGAGGATGAGGCCGGCGATGGCCAGACCCTTGCCGCCTCGGGCCGACTTCGAGCGCGCAAGGCCGATGCCGGCTAGGACGAGGCCGATCACGGCCAGCACGATCGCGCCGATGTTGACGACAGGGATGAAGGAGCCGAGCAGGCCCAGGAGGCCGAGGACGAACCCGGCGACGGCGAGGCCGTTGCTGCCCTTGTGGGCGCTGCTGATGGCGCCATCAGGCGCCGGGGGAAGCTGTGAGTAAGACATGGTGCCCTCCGTTGGTGCACGACTCGCGGTCGAGCCGGATGCGACCCGTTGGCCGCGGTCGGTGTTGTCGGGGATAGGTGTAGGGCCGGCTGCCGACACAAATCGCGGTCGAGCGTCCGACCGGCGCCTGGAACGTCTGCGAGGAGCGGGATCGACCGGCCAGAATGGGCCTGTGGCACGGGGACGGAAGCAGCGCGAGCCGATGGAGCGACTCATCCGGCTGACGGCCGTACTCTCTGACGCCGGTGAGCGTGGCGTGCCGGCCGCGACCTTGATGCGGATCGCGGGATTCGACGCCAACGACTCCACCGACGCACTGGGCCGCGAGTTCCGGCACCTGCGAAGCCAAGGCTGGCAGATCGACAACATCGCCCCTGCCCGCGCTGACGCGGTGTGGCGGCTGCGCACAGGCGACAGTCGGCTTCGCCTGCGGCTCAACGCCGCCGAGCAGACCGCGCTCCAACGGACCGCGCTCCTGGCAGACCGGAGCGACCTCGCTTTACGGCTCGGGCTGGAGCCCGAGGCGGTGCGGCCGGTCCCCGACATCGCGGTCAAGCATCCGGAAGAGCTGGAGCACCTCGATGCCGCGATGCGTGCCGTACAGCGCCATGCGCTCATCCGATTCCGCTACAACGGCCGCGACCGAATCGTGCATCCGGCCAGCGTGCGTCACCAGAACAGCCAGTGGTACCTCAGCGGCAGAGAAGACGGTCACGCAGAGGTGAAGCACTTCGTGGTCTCTCGGATGAGCGAGGTCCACCTCGGACAAGCCGGTACCGCGGACCGGGTCGAGCCTGTCGGCCGACTGGCCCTGCACCCGCTGCGCTGGGAGGCCGATGAGTCGACCGACGTGACGATCGCCGTCCCGGACGAGTTCCTGCCCGACGTGGTGCGGTGGCTCCAAGAGCCGACCGAGCGCCACGTCGCTGAGGGCGGCACGCATCTGCTGACCTATCATGTGACTCACCGGGCCGCCATGCGCGCGCGGCTCTACATGCTGGGCGAGCGAATCCAGGTCGTCGGTCCGGAGGACTTCCGCGAGGAGATGCTGTCCGAGCTGCGCGAGATGGCAGGCGTTTGAGATGGCCACACCGTCCTACGTACGTCGCATCGCACGATTGCTCGATGTCTTCGACCAACTCCACGCCCACCCCGACGGCGTGCCGCTCTCAATGCTGGCCGATGAGTGCGGCATCGACGCCGACGAGCTGCGCGAAGACCTGCTCGCCTACTACGCGGCCGACATCGGCATCTGGATGGGCCTGACCCGCCGACGAGTCCTGGAATGGACCGGCGCAAACGACGAGCAGGACGAGGCCCCCGAAGACGATGAGAACCGCGAGGCCGACCCCGCAAGTGCGCTCGTCGTGCGTCTCGTGGAAGAGCCCCAGGACCTCGGTGTCGAGTACCTCGACGCCGGAGAGCTCGCCCTCATCCACGCAGCCGCCAGCGCGGCCCTCGACCTCCAAGCGCCGGAAGGCGACCCGGTCCTCGAATCCGCAGTCTGGATCATCGCCGAGACACTCATGGGCGGCGACACCGAGTCCCTCACAGACAACCTCTGGCGCCCAGCGTTCCTCGACTGCCTACAACAAGCCTCGGCCCAGCGACGCAAAGTCCGCATCCGCTACTCCCGACAGTGGGAGACAGGGGTCGTCGAGCGCACCATCGAACCCTGGCGGCTCGTGCAGACGACGGTGCGAGGCTGGGAGGTCGACGCTGGGCCGGTCACCGCGAACGGCAGGCTCCGCACCTACCTCGTCTCCAACATCCGCGACGCGGAGGTGCTCGATGAGACTTTCGCGCCCGGCGCCGACGCTGAGGTACTACTCAGGGAGCAACGCGCAACAACCACCGTCCGCGTGCAGCTGCCCCACCGCGCCCGTTGGGCGCTCGATGAATACGCCGAAGGCAGCGCGGTCATCGCCGACACAGCCGACGGATTCACCGTCGATGTCGACCTGCTGGAGCCGGTCGGCTGGCGCGTCGGCCTGATCACCCTCGCCTCCGGGCCAGAGACCCGCATCCTGCGTCCCGCCGGCCTGGTCAGCGAAGGTCCAGGTCTAGCCAAGCGCCTCCTCGCTCATCACGAAGTGGCTCCGGAGCCGTGGTGAGGCTCTTCCCAGAATCCCCGCAGTTCGCCACCAACTCCGAACAGCAGACCTGGGAGCGACTACGGAACGGGCTCGGACCAGACGATCTGCTGTTCGCCAACTTCCGGCTCACCGACGAGAACCGGGACTACGAAGCGGACCTGATCGTGGTGATGCCGGACTTCGGCGTGCTCGTGCTTGAGGTCAAGGGCTCGTCGGTCTGGTACGAGGACGGCTGGATCCAGACCGTCGCCGGCGAGTCGAAGTGGATCCACCCGGTCGACCAAGCCCGCGACGCCAAGCACGCCATCCGACGCTACGTAGAGGCCGACCCTCGCTGGGGCGGCCGAGGACGAGTCGCCTGGGCACACGGCGTCGTCGTCCCGTACAGCACCTTCCCGCCCCAGGACCTGCCCGACCTGCCTCGCCACGCCTTGCACGACCGCGACGACCTACCCACCCTGATCACCCGGCTACGGCGCAACGCCCACGACATGGAGACCAACCGCCGCACCCTCACCCCAGACGACACCGAAGCCCTCGCCGAGATCCTCGGCGGACGACTGACCACGACCTACGACGTCAACGCCGAAGCACTCGACCGGCAGGCCACCGCCGACCGGCTCACCGACCAGCAGAGCCTCATCCTCTCGGTCACCCGACTGCTCAACCGCGTCGAGGTCCGTGGCGGCGCCGGCAGCGGCAAGACAGTGCTCGCGCTCCAGCAAGCCAAGGAGCTCACCCGAGGCCGCCACGACCGCAAAGCCCAGCGCACCGCGCTGCTCTGCTACTCGATCGGGCTGGCCGAGCACCTCAAACGACAGGTCACGTCCTGGCCCAGGAAGGACCGCCCCGCGTTCGTCGGAACCTTCGAGGAACTCGCCGCCGAGTGGGGCCTGACCGAATTCGGCGACCGAGCCGCCTCAGCCTTCTGGGAAGAAGAGCTTCCGCGGCGCATGGCCGAACTCGCGCGGCAACTGCCCAAAGGCAAGCGGTTCGACGCCATCGTCGTCGACGAGGCCCAGGACTTCGCCGACTCCTGGTGGACCCCGCTGATCGCCGCGCTGCGCGACGAGACCGACGGTGGCCTCTACGTGTTCTCCGATGAGAATCAGCGCATCTTCGGCCGCTTTGGGCGCCCACCCGTGCCGTTGGTCCCGCTCGTGCTCGATCACTGCCTGCGCAACACCAGGCAGATCGCCGAGGCATTCGCCCCACTCGCACCCTCACGGATGTACGCCCGCGGCGGAACCGGACCCGAGGTCCGATTCCTGCCCGCCGCCGTGCACGATGCGGTCGAGGTCGCCGACGACCAGGTCATCCGCCTACTCGACGAGGAAGGCTGGGAGCCAGGGCAGGTCGCACTCATCACCACAGGATCACGGCACTGGACCCAAGTCATGCAACAGGAGCAGGAAGGCCAGCGGGGCTACTGGGCCAACTACTTCGACGGTGAGGAGGTCTTCTACGGCCACGTCCTGGGCTGTAAAGGCTTGGAACGCTCCGCTGTCGTGCTCTGCCTCAACGAAGACGGCACCCGCGACCGCGCCCGCGAGCGCCTCTACGTCGGGATGTCCCGCGCCACCGATCTGCTGGTCGTTGTCGGTGACCCCGACGTCGTGACCGCGGTCGGTGGCCAGGATGTCGCCAAACACCTCGGGCTCCGCTGAGACCGTCTGCCTGCCCCCTTGCGGGCGGCGGCGGACGGTCCCGTGAAACGATTTGTGTCGGCCTGCGGCCGTAAGGTCTGCCCGTTCGTTTCGGACGATCAGGTTCTGACCACCCAGGGGCGCGGATCGAAGTAGCCTCGCCCCCGTCGTGACGGAGTCGTCAGGAGAAGCAGAGTTGACAACCGCTGGGCCAGAGAGTCGCGCAGCCCGTGAGGGCGGCGCCTCCTCGCGCACCCCGCGACAGAACCTCAGGACGAAGCGCGTACGCCACTCCCGGCGCGACCATGTCGTCGGCAGGTGGGAGGCCAAGTGCTGGAAGCTGGACGACGAGCAGCCCGACAAGCGCCGGACCAACCTGACCTTCAGCAAACCGAAGCGACCGCGATGGATCGCCGCGGTGGCCACGGCAATCATCCTGGCCATCATCGCGGGAGCCGCGATCGCCTACACGCAACTCCCGACCTTCCACGATCAGCAGTGGAAGGACCACCGCGAGGCAGCCGCGGCCGTCAAGGCGCTCCGGAAGCCGGACCTTGCGGCACTCGACAAGCAGCTCGCGGCCCACCGCGGTAGCCCCGACTTTGCTTACCTCTTCGCATCGCAGACCACCCCGCGCATGCTTGGCGACGCGCTAGCTTCGGTCGCCGGCACCACGACGCCGTTCCGGGCAGGCATTGACACAACCGCCTACGAGAACACCCTGACCGACCTTGCGGGGACCCTGGCCTTAGCAACTCACGGCACCGGCGATGAATCGCTCCCGCTGGCATGGTCGGACAACCTTATCCAGGCGACAACCGCTCCGACGGATTTGTACAGCGAGTCCGCCGATCCGCCGGACGCAGCCACCAAGCAGCGCACTGACCAGGACATCGCCAACAAGCAGAACCTGCTCCTGCTGATCTCCCGCGGCTACTGGTCGAACAACTTCCTAATGGCACTGACGACGACCTACACGGAGTACGACCAAGCCCACGGCGACAACGGCTGGTCCGAGGCGCGTCTGGACGATGCGAAGTATGCGCCCGCGCCTGACGGGGCTTACCTGACCGACGGCATGCTCGCCATGACGGCGGCGCTCACCTCGAACCCGACCGCGAGCGACTGGGCCTTCACTGACTTCGAGCCCGGGACGGAGAACATCTCCTACGACGGCTCGGATCACCCGGTCGGAAAGTTCACCCACTACCTGTTCTTCGAGCACCACTTCCCGACCGCATCCGACGGCAACAACGTCGGGATGACCGCGACGCTCACCGCCCTGAACTCCGCCATCGACTCGACCGGCGGAGTGACCGAAGCCGTGGCCGAGGCAGCCGGCGGCACGCCGCTCGGCGACTCGCAGGTGCTGCAGGGTCTGGCCAAGAGCATGAAGGAAGGGAGCGGCTGTTCCTGGAACCCGCTCGACTACGGGCACTGCGTCGTCGCGGTCGCCAAGGAGCTGTGGCACTGGATCGAGCACTGGGGTCACAACGTGCTCGACATCCTGTCTCTCTCGACCTTCGCTCCTCCGCCCTTCGACGCCATCGGCATCGGTGCTGCAGCGACGAACGCGACCTGGTACACCGTCCAAGGCGACTACACCGAAGCCGGCCTCTCGCTGGCCGCCGCCGTCCCGGGTCTCGCCTTCACCAAGATCGCCAAGGCTGCCAAGGTCGCCACCGAGGCAGTGCGCGTGGCCAAGGTCGCCGAGGCTGCACGACCGAGCGCCGCGGTAGTCAAGGCTGAGACCGAAGCCGCTCGGAGCGTCGCCACCGTCAGAGCGACAGTCGGCGAAGCTACAAGCACCAACTACCGGGCAACGTTCTTCGCGGCCAATCCCGAACTCAAGGGCGAGGTCGTCGTGCACCACGCAATCGAGCAGAGCGTGCTCACCCGGTACCCGGGCAAGTTCACGGCTTCGGAGATCCACTCGCTCGAGAACCTGCGTGGCATCCCCAACGAGCTGAATTCCTCGCTGCATCTGAGCGACATTCGGAAGGCGTGGGACGAGTTCTACAAGACCCATCCCGCATCATCGACGACTCGTGAGGACATCCTCAACGAGGCCACGGAGATCGACCGTAAGTTCGGCCACCTCTTCACTCCTAAGATCGGCTAGCGATGCCCTACCGACTCGACCCCCAAGTGGCCGGCGAACTCGGCCCCGACACCGACCTCGACACCAGCACCCACCCGCCGAAGGTCAAGCGCCTCGAGTACGTGCTGGACCAACCGGAGACCGATGAGCTGATCACGTCGTTCCCTGTGTTCCTCGTGAGCGACCAACTCGGATCCCGACTTAAGAAGGCCCACCTGGACGGCTTCAAGCTGACGAAGGCCCCCGTCCGACCCAGCGACAACTACCGACAGCTCTACGGGAAGGCCGAGCACCGAGATTACCGATGGCTTCAGGTTACCGGCGCACCCGGACGCTCTGACTTCTGGTTGGACCAGTCCTTCAATCTCTGCGTCTCCGACGGGGCGATGGCGATCCTCGAATCCGCCGTATTGTCCGGGTGCACCGTCGTGCGACTCGCTGACTAGCGGACACCGGTTTCGACGGACCGACCACCGTTGGTCTCCGCCGCAGGGAGCAGGTGGTCGCCTGCCCCACTGACCCCACCCGCTGGTCGACTCAATCACTGCCACCAACGACCACCAGCTCGACCCTCAGCCTTACCCGAGTTCTGCTCGCAACACGCCGTCTGACCTGCCCAAATCCGCTGCACGCATGCTACGAAGTACGTAGATCGGTCCGCCCCACCTGGGCGGGCCGAGCGTCATTTTCAGGGTAGTCGTTGGACGTTGTTGGCACTCGTTGCGGGCCTCGTCCAGAGCAACTGTGGGATGGTCGGTGTGCATGGTGGGGTGAAGTTCTACCGCGGGTCTGCGGCTGCGGCGCGGGCCTACGTCGAGGCCGACCACTCCCGCGCCGACGACTACTACCTGGCCGAGGGCTCAGGGGTCGCGACCCGCTACACCGCCTCACCGGGCGCATCGGCCGCGCGGGCAGGGTGAGCTGGACGGTGAGACCTACGAGCGCTGGGTCGCCGGCTACGACGTCGACACCGGCAAGGCGAAGGGCCGGCTTCGCGACGACGGCAAGGCGTTGCGGTTCGTCGAGGTCACCGTCAACGGACCCAAGACCTGGTCGCTGGCCGCGGCGTTGCATCCGGAGGTCTCCGAGGCACTGGATGCTGCTCAGGATCGGGCAGCGGAGCAGATCATCGGCTGGCTGGCCGAACACGCCACGACCCGAGTCGGGCCGCGTGGCCGGCAGGTCCAGGTCCCAGTGGAGCAGATCGAGGCGGCGGTGATCCGGCACTACACCTCCCGTGCCGGTGACCCGCACCGGCACCTTCACTTGCAGGTCAACGCCAGGGTGTCCGCCGAGGGGAAGTGGCGGGGTCTGCACTCGGTCGGGGTGCGGGACATGGTCGCGGCGATCAACGGCATCGGTCACGCCGCGGTCGCCACCGACCCCGAGTTCCGGGCCGTTTTGGCGGCGCAGGGGTTCACGATGGACCCCGCCACGGCTGAGGTAGTCGAGCTGGCGCCGTATGTGGGCCAGTTCTCGGCGCGTACGGCGCAGATCGGGCGCAACCTGGGCCGCTACGAGGCCGATTGGCGCGCCGACCACCCCGGCGAGGAGCCCGGGCCACGTCTACGGCAGGGATGGGACCGGCGAGCGTGGGCCGAGGCCCGGCCGCAGAAGCAGAACTCAACCAGCGGGCCGCAGCACGCGGTGGTGCCGGACGGGGCCGAGATGGTCGCGGTGTGGAATGCCGTGTTGCACCAGCTTGGCTACCGCGACCCCGCGCAGCCCGGTCTGCCGATCCCGCCCATGGGGCCGGCGGTCGGGTCGCTGGACCGGGACGGGGCGGCCGATCTTGTGGTCTCCCGGCTGGGTGCAGCCAGGTCGGCCTGGAATGCCGCGGACCTCCGGGGCGGGGTCGAGGAGTGGATCGCCGCGACCGGCCTGGTCGCCGAGGTAAGTGTGCGGATCGAGTTGGCCGAGGACATCACCGCGCGTGCCGTCGCTCTGAGTGTGCCCCTGTTGGATCAGCAGGGCGGGCCCGAGCACGTTCGCTCGCTGACCTCGCTGCGTGTGTTGGCGGTCGAGGCCGACCTGGTCGCGGCGATGGTCCAGCGCGCCGCCGGTCGGCTCGAGCCAGCACAGTCCGTGTCGTTGCTGGCCGGGCTGGACCAAGCGCAGCGGGACGCCGTCGCTGTCCTTGCGGGGATTGGACGGCTGGTGGTGGTCGAGGGTGCAGCCGGGGCTGGGAAGACGACGACTCTGGCCGCGACTCGGGATCTGCTGGAGCGGCAGGGTCACCGGCTGGTCGTGGTGACGCCGACGTTGAAGGCTGCCCACGTCGCCGCCAAGACTGCTGCCGAGGCTCGCTCTGTGGCGGCCCTGGTGCACGAGTACGGCTGGCGGTGGGATGACGACGGCCGCGGGACTCACGAACCGACCCAGCCGCCCGCGACCACGCTCGGCAAGGGCGACCTGTTGCTCGTCGACGAGGCGGGCATGCTCGACCAGGACACCGCTCACGCCCTCTTCCAAGTCGCTGACCGGACCGGCGCCCGGATCGCGCTCGTCGGGGATCGCCATCAGCTCCCCGCAGTCGGTCGCGGCGGCGTACTCGACCTCGCAGCCCGATGGGCCGCACCCGAGGCCGTCGTCGAACTCGATGTGGTGCACCGCTTCGCCGAGCCCGACTATGCCGCGATCTCCTTGGCGATGCGCCGCGGGACCAGACTTGGTGAGCCGTCTGGTGAGCATGTTGGGGAGGCTTCTGGGGAGGTGTTCGACGCCCTCCTCGCCCGCGGCCACATCCACGTCCATGCCTCCGAGGTCGAGCGGCTGCACGCGGTCGCAGCAGAAGTAGCATCAGCTCCCGGCGCAGGCTCTGGGCTGTTGGTGATAGCCGACTCGCGTGCCCAGGTGGCGGCGTTGAACGGGATCATCCGTGACCAGCGTGTCGCCAGTGGCGTGGTCGATGACACTCGGGTGGTGTTCACCGAGGCTGGGGAGCGCATCGGTGTCGGGGATCGAGTCGCGACCCGACTCAACGACCACGACCTCGGGGTCGCCAACCGCGACTCGTGGACCGTCGCCGCCGTCGGTGAGGACGGCTCGCTCACCCTGACCCCTGCGGGGCGGGAACGGTTCGCCGCCGCCCGGAGCGTGCCAGCGTCGTACGCCCGGACCCAGGTTGAGCTGGCCTACGCCACCACGGTCTACGGCGCCCAGGGCGAGACGACCAGCACCGGGCACATGCTGATCGCGGAGACCACGTCGGCCTCGGCGGCCTACGTCGGGATGACACGCGGACGCGACAACAACATCGCCCACATCGTGGCCGAGGACGTAGACCAAGCTCGCGTTATCTGGGACCAGGTCATGGGCCACGACCGTGCCGACCTCGGGCCAGCCCACGCAGCGAAGCAGGCCGCCGAAGAGATGGAACGGTACGCACCCCAACGACCCATCGACGTCGTGCTCGACCGGCTCCGTGCCGCTTGGACGGTCCGGGCCGACCTCACCACCCGGTGGGAGCGGCTCGACCAGCAGCGGCAGCAGACCGAAGCCGTGCGCGCGATCCGCGAGGAATCCGCACCCAGGCAGACACAACTACGTCATCGCCTCGACGGGGCGATCCGTCGGCTGAACCGGATCCAGTCGACGGTACGGGACCTGGATGCGGCCATGACCGCAGAGACCGAGAACACCATCGCCGACCTGCGGCGAGGGTGGAACGCCGATCAGCCCGCCGTCGCTGATGCCCTCACGACGATCCACGACGGTGCCGGGCCACTCGGGCTGCACCGCCGCCAGGTCCGCGATGCCCACGACGTCCTCAACAGGTGGGCTGAGAAGTGGCGGCCCCTTCTGCCTGAGCTATCCGGCGACCCCGAGCAGGTCCGCCGCCAGATCGGCTACGGCGAGCGGGATCGTCTCCAGGCCACGATCACCCAAGTCGCACAGCACGCCACCGCACGGGCGCACCCCGAAGCCCCACTCCTCCGAGCAAGGCTCCGCAGCGCCGGTCGGGTCGTCGACGACGCCAAGGCTGCGCTCCGCGCAGACCAGGACGATCTTGCGGCGAGGCTGCGGCCCTACGCGCCGGTGGCCTATCACCCGGATCTGCCCGAACTACTGGACCAGGTCCAGGCCGACCTCGACAGGCTTGCCCCGCAGGTGCGCGTCGCCGACCAGCGCGTCCACACCCTCACCCGCGCCCCCGAGATCCGTGTCCTCCCGGCCGGACGATTGGATGCCGAACACGACCAGTGGGCCGCCGACCGGGAAGCCGCCCAGGAAGCTGCTCGTGTTGCCGCACGCTTGCGAGCAGCCCGCGAACACGACGCCGCAGCCCGGCGCCGGCTACAGGCCCCTGACCCGATACCAACGTACGGCCCCGGAGCCGACCGCCAGGGACCGGGCATCGGCTTCTGACCCACTCCGCCGGCAGGACCGCCGAGGACTCAGATGCGTCCGATTTGGCCACGTACTCGTTGCCTATCCCCTTATCGGGGAGAACACCGGCGTCGTCGAACCCCGGAGCAAGGAGGACTCCGAAGAATCGTTGAAATTTCGGGGGGGAACGCACGCTGACCTGCAACGACGCAGGAACCGGGAGCGAGGTTCCCCCAAGGTTCCCCCTCCAGAACGCGGACAGGGGGAACGCATCCGGTAACGCCCGTCCTGTCCCCTTGGGGACGGGCGCACACCTACAACGTGCGCGTCGGGGCGAGCGAGGTGTGCCCGGCGACCCGCCCGGAACACCTCACCAACAGCTCGGCAACAGCGCCGACAGAGGTTTTACCTACGAAAGGAGGGGCGATGCCCGAGAACGCGCTGACCAGCGCAAACACCCCGCGCCCGTCCCAACGCCCGTCCTGCGCCCTCCCCGATCGGGCAGGACGGGCGCAGCCGGGACGGGCGTGTTTTGGTGCGTTGCCTGAGCACGCTGAAAGGCAACCACCACCGGCGGTGTCCACTCAGACCCCGCCTGATCACTTGGTCACCCCAGAAGACCAGAGACAGGAGAAGCACATGACACCCGAACCCGAAGACCCGCTGCTGTTCATCGAGGAGGTCGCCAAGATCTGCCGCATGAGCGTCGACAGCCTGCGCTGGCGCCGCCACCTGGGCCAACCGCCCCACGGCTTCCGACTCGGCCGCCGCGTCGTCTATCGGACGAGCCGCGTCAAGGAGTGGATCAACAGCGCCGAAGGCCGCCAGCACCTCAGCTGACCGACGTCTCAGTCTCAACAAGGAAGGAGGTACGCCGTGGCCACACCCGCGCCAGCCCGTCAACCGCTGCTCGACACAGCCGAGGCAGCGGCGTACCTCAACGTGCCCGAACGCTGGGTCGCCGACGCCGTCCGCGACGGCAAGATCCGCCACGCAAGGGTCGGCAAGCACATCCGATTCAAGATCGAATACCTCGACGAGTTCATCACCTCCTGCGAGCAGCCCGTCACGGCCCAGCTTCTGCCGTTCCAGCGAGACCGGCGGCGGTCGAAGCTCTGATGATTCGGCTGGGAGCCGACGCGCAGGCTCAGCGGTGCCGCTGATTCAGCGGGACCGTGCGACCTGCGGAGACGCCGGATCAGGCCGACTGGAGGTGGCCGACAGCGTCAAGCGCCTCAGACTCGGTCATAGGCACACCGCCGCCGTTGGAGATGATCTCCGTGAAGTAGGCGGGCTGCTCGACCCACTCCAGGTCGAGGTCGTCGAAGTACCAGGCAGTCATGCCTGCCCGGTCGAGGCGGACGTACTCGTATCCTCGGCCCGCCGAGAACTTGTAGTACTCCATGTTCATGAGTGTACCTCCGGGGCGCCTGGTGGGACCGGGACGAGTTCCCAGACCTCGCTCTGCGAGGTGCGCAGCTCTTGCGCTCGGGCGGAGCGGGGGTGATGCTTGCGCTCCTCCTCGTAGCTGGGGTGGGTCTGCTCCGCCGCTGCCAGGCTGACCTCGGTGTGGAGCTGGATCTCGAAGTCGAAGCCTGCCGGGTCACGCACGGTCATGTTGATCCCGCGATAGTTGTCCGAACCCCATCGGTCGAGCACAGTCCGGACCTCGCAGCCGTGATCGTCCAGAGCGGTTTGGCTGGCACGGACCGCGCGCCAGTAGATGAGGTCGGGGTAGACGATCGTGTAGCGCAGCGCGTCGTTGAACCGTTCAAGGCGGAACTGCGGCGTGCGGCGGCCGCGGAACCTCCCGAGCTTCTCCAGGATCGACTCGCGGGACTTCAATCGGGTATCAAGTCGGCGAGCGACTCCGCCGGTTGCCGCGGCCACGCTCAAGACGAGTGGGGTCGCGTCGACCTCGGCGCGGCTGGCCGCCTCCTTGAGCGCGGCGGCGACCGCCTCGACGTCGTCTCCGTCGTATCGACCGGCGTGGACGGCTCCGGGCTCAATCATTCGCTCATCCTCGCGCTCGGCTTCCCCACCTGCGCTGGCCGGATGGTCTCGCCCGCCAGCGCGGCCTCCAAGATGCTGGAGATCAGCTCGTCGCCAGCGGGCAGGAGGTGTCCGTAGGTGTCGATGGTGGTGGTGATCGACTCGTGTCCCAACCTTGCCTGGATGTGCGGGAGCGGAGCGCCGCCCGCGATCAGCCAGGCAACGTGGGTGTGGCGTAGGTCGTGGAACCGGAAGCGTGCGACCCCTTCGGCCTCCAGCTTCTTCTGCAGCTTCGACCAGTGGTGGGTGTAGAAGTCGGCGTTGTGCAGCGGCCGGCCGGTTCTAGTGGTGAAGACGAAGTCGTCGGGCGCCTTGTCCTTCATCCACTGGGCCAACACCTTGGCGATGGTTGGCGGGATGGTGATCGTCCTGCGTGACTTCGGGGTCTTGGGGTTGCCCAGGTAATGGTCGCGCATCGTGTGCTTGGGCCGCAGTTGCTTGGCCAGCCAGCCCGGAATATCGGTCGCGCCGTCGTCTCCCTCCTCCTTCCACGCCTTGTTCACCCGGATCGTGCGATGGGCCAGGTCGACATCCTTGACCCACAGCGCACTCACCTCACCGAACCGCAGCCCCGTGGCCGCGGTGACCGCGAGCAGGTCGCCGTATTTCCCCGCCAGCTCGGCAGCCCGGCCGAGCTCTTTCTCCGTCAAGAACCGCAGTTCGGGTCGTGACTGCTTGACCCGCGACTGCTTCGGGGCGGTCCCGATCGCCGGGTTCGACGTCAGGTGACCCTGCTTGAGGGCGTAGGCGAAGATGCCGTGCATCAGGCCGTGGTAGTTGGCTTTCGTCTTCAGCGACCTGTCCCACTCGATCAGCCACGCCTTCAGGTCAGCCTCGGTGATCGCGGAGACCGG
Organism: Nocardioidaceae bacterium; assembly: GCA_047605165.1. GTDB lineage: Bacteria > Actinomycetota > Actinomycetes > Propionibacteriales > Nocardioidaceae > SSC3. The sequence continues at coordinate 21,259 of JASGGG010000006.1, read as the reverse complement.
CCGGGTGAAGACGTACGACCCTGACACCTTGGTCTTCTCCAGGACCCGGAGGTTGCCCAGGTACTTCTTGCGCTGGCCCGGCGAGAGATCGACGATCTGGCGGACGTACTTCTCACCGACGTCAATGAACCTCGGTGGCGTCTTCATCGGGTCGGTCTCGCCGGGCGGACGGACGAAGCCCTCACCTCGGACCCAGCCGTCCGGCCAGCGCTGGCCAGCCGCGTCGACCATCTTCTTGAAGCCATCGGCACGCGCGAGGTTCTGGGCATCGCTGCCCGCCCCGAAAGTCTCGGACTGGTAGGCGCCGTCACGCGCGCCTCCGTGGCGCCACACGACGGTCACCGAGACTCCGCCGTCGGCGCGCTTGCGCTTGGTGATCCAAGCCATCTCAACACCTCCCGTATAGGTGCTGGTGCTAACGCCGTGCTAACACGTGCCATGAGGGTACGCCCAGAAATGAGCGAAACCCCAGGATGACCTGGGGTTCCACCGTCTTGCCTTCGCGTGCGCGAGGGGGGAGTTGAACCCCCACGCCCTTTCGGGCACACGGACCTGAACCGTGCGCGTCTGCCTATTCCGCCACTCGCGCCAGAAGCCGTGTAAGGGTAACCCACCTGCTTGAGCCTGCCCAAACTGGCGGGCCGGCCCCGATACGATCGATCAGACGCACGCGCGTACGCCAGTTGGGGGAGGGCGATGCGCGTCGACCGACGACGTACGCCGAAGGAGTGGGAGGAGGCGACATGGGCTTGCTGCAGCGATTCGAGAACCGACTCGAGCAGGTGGTCAGCGGTACGTTCGCCCGGGCCTTCCGCAGCGCGGTGCAGCCGGTCGAGCTGGCCGCCGCACTCCAGCGTGAGGTGGACAACAACGCGCAGGTCGTGTCGCGTGATCGACGGCTGGTGCCCAACTCGTTCGACATCGAGCTGGCGTCGGCCGACTACGACCGGCTGGCGCCGTACGCCGGCACCCTCAGCCAAGAGCTGACCGAGCTGCTGCGCGAGCACGCCGACGAACAGCACTACGTCTTCGCGGGCGACGTGGCGATCGACTTCCACCGCGCCGACGACCTGTCGACTGGGCGGTTCCGGGTCAAAGGCGTGGCGACCGCCGCGGTGACCCCTACGGCGACCGACGACGAAGGCGGCTTCTTCGCGCGACGCGCGGCGAGCAAGGCCGCCAAGCAGGTCAGCGTGATGCTGGAGGTCAACGGTGCCGAGCAGCTCGTGTTGCCGCCCGGCCTCATCGTGGGGCGTGGCCCGGAGGCCGACCTGCGCATCAACGACCCCGGGGTCAGCCGCAAGCACGCCGAGATCCGCGTCACCGACCATCAGCCGCCCAAGGTCGGGGTGATCGACCTCGGCTCCACCAACGGCACCCTGGTCGACGGCCACCGCATCGAGCGCACCGCGGTCGGCGACGGCAGCGTAGTCAAGATCGGCAACACCGAGCTGGTCGTACGCCTGGTCACCGGCGGTGCCGATGTCGACTGACTTCACGCTGCTGCTGATCCGGCTCGCCTACCTGGTGGTGCTGTGGACGTTCGTGCTCTCCGTCGTCTCCGTTATCCGCAGCGACATGTTCGGTGCCCGCGTCGAGACCTCCCGGGCCGGCCGCCGCGAGGCCAAAGCCCAACAGAAGGCACAGCAGAAGGCCAACGCCAAGGCTGCGAAGCAGGCGGGGAGTACGAAGCGGCCGCGCGGCGCGCCCAGTCACGTCTACATCGTCGACGGCCCCAACGCCGGCGACACCATCTCCCTCGACCTGGCTCCCCTGCTGATCGGACGCGGCACCGACGCGCAGATCCGCCTCGACGACGACTACGTCTCGACCCGGCACGCACGCATCGCGAACTCGGGCGACCAGTGGTACGTCGAAGACCTCGGCTCCACCAACGGCACCTACATCGAGAACCACCGCATCACCCAGCCCACCGCCCTCACACCCGGCCAGCGCATCCGCATCGGCAAGACCACGATGGAGCTGAGGAAGTAGTGGCCAGCGAGACGAGCCGGCTCCGGCTCCGATACTCGGCGCTGTCCGACCTGGGCCGCTACCGCAAGGACAACCAGGACGCCGGGTACGCCGGCCCCCACCTGCTGGCGATCGCCGACGGCGTGGGCGGCGCGGCGTACGGCGACGTGGCCAGCCATACCGCGATCACGACACTTCAGCGCCTCGACGAGCCTCCGGCCGGGGACCTCCTGGAAGCCCTCGCCGGCGCGGTGCATCGCGTCCACGACCGCATCGCCGAACTGGTCGAGCGCGACCCCGAGCTGATGGGCACGAGTACGACGGTGACCGCCGGGCTGTTCGACGGCACCCGGCTCGGCGTCGCGCACGTGGGCGATAGCCGTGCCTACCGGCTCCGCGACGGCGAGATCACCCAGCTCACCAAGGACCACACCTTCGTACAGTCCCTGGTCGACGAGGGCCGGATCACCGAGGAGGAGTCGCGCACCCACCCGCACCGCAACCTGATCCTGCGGGCCGTGGACGGCGTACACGAGACAGCACCTGACCTCTTCCACGTCGATCTGGAGCCCGGCGACCGGCTGTTGTTCTGCAGCGACGGCGCCTCGGGGCCGCTCGACAACACCCGGATGGCGGCCGAGCTCGGCCGAGGCACCGTCGACTACGCGGCGGTCGCGATCGTGCGCACCGCCCTCGACCTGGGCACCACCGACAACGTGACCGTGCTCGTCGCAGACGTGGAACGGGTGCCCCGGGAAAACGAGCGCGACCAGGCCGGCGAACCGAGTGCCGAAGAGGCCGCCGGGCAGACCGCCGGCGCGATGCTGGTGGGGTCGGCCGCCGTCCTCCCCCGCAAGCTCGACCCGGACGCCCGTCACACCGCCGCGGACCTCCCTCCGGTCCCCGGCGAAGCCGACCGCGACGGTAACGGCGACTGGAGCGGTGACGTCTTCGTCGACAACATCGACGACATCGATCCGGAGGAGCAGCGCTATGCACTCCGGGCGCCCCGCCGGCTACTCTGGCTGCGCCGGCTGGCGTACCTCTCCCTGACCCTGCTGCTGATCGTCGGGCTGGGCGCGGCCGCGTACCGCTGGACCCAGAAGCAGTACTACGTCTCGGTGTCCGACGGGTACGTCACGATCTTCCGCGGCGTGGCCGTCAATCCACCCGGCGTCTCGCTCAACTCGGTGGTCGAGCGGTCCCGGATCACCATCGAGTCGCTGCCCGCCTACAACGCCGAACAGGTACGCGACGGCATCGACGCCGACAGCCTGGCCGACGCCCGGCGGATCATGGACGAGAGCCTGATGGGGCTCGCCCGCACCTGCGACACCCCGTCGGCCGCGACTCCGACACCCACACCGCCGGCATCCACCAAGAAGGCCAGCCCGACCAAGACCCCGTCGAAGAAGGCCACCAAGACCCCCGCTGCGACCCCCAGCAAAGCGCCCAGCAAGACCCCCAGCAAGACACCGTCGAGCTCCCCCACCGCCAGCCCGACACCGACGATCGCTCCACCCGACTGCATCGAGGCGACGCCATGAGCACCGCGTCGCCCACCCAACGCACCGGGTTCGTCCACCGCCGTCGGCGCGGTGCCGAGTTGTTCCTGCTGGTCGAGAGCCTGGTCGTCGGCATCGGAGCGTACGCCGCCGTCGGCATGGGCGCGCAGGACCAGGTCCCTGCCAACATCGTCAACTACGGGCTCTGGCTGGCCGGGCTGCTGCTCGCCTGCCACATCACGATCCGTTGGGTCGCGCCCTACAGCGACCCGGTGATCCTGCCGATCGCGGCCGCCCTCAACGGGATGGGCCTGGCGATGATCCACCGCCTCGACCTCACCGACATGCCCGGCGTCGGGCACCTGGCGGCCAAGCAACTGCAATGGATGACCGTCGGCGTGGTGTTGTTCGTCGGGGTACTGCTGATCCTGCGCGACCACCGCTTCCTCACGCGCGCGACGTACACCTGTGGTCTGGCCTCCATCGTGTTGCTGATCGTGCCGATGCTGCCGGGCATCGGGAAGTCCATCCACGGCGCCCGCATCTGGATCGGCATCGGCGGCTTCAGCTTCCAGCCCGGTGAGGCCGCGAAGGTGCTGCTGGTCGTGTTCTTCGCCGGCTATCTGGTGGTGCACCGCGACGCGCTCGCCCTGGCCGGCCACCGCGTACTCCGCATCGACCTGCCCCGCGCCCGCGACCTCGGGCCGCTGCTGCTGATGTGGGCGGCCAGCATGGTGATCCTGGTCGGGCAGCGTGACCTCGGCTCGAGTCTGCTGTTCTTCGGGCTGTTCGTGATCATGTTGTACGTCGCGACCGAGCGGCCCGGCTGGCTGGTGGTCGGCGCGCTTCTGTTCCTGCTCGGCGCATTCGCGGCGTATACCCAGTTCGGACACGTGCAGAGGCGGGTCGACGGCTGGCTCGACCCGTGGGCGGAACCGGACGTGTTCACCCAGATCATCCAGTCCCTGTACGGGATGGCGTGGGGTGGCCTCCTCGGCCGCGGCCTGGGCATGGGCTCACCCGACAAGATCCCCTTCGCCTACAGCGACTTCATCGTCGGCGCGTTCGCTGAGGAGTTGGGCCTGACCGGCCTGATCGCGATCATCCTGCTCTACGGCCTGCTGGTCGAGCGCGCCCTGCGCACCGCGCTGATCTGTCGCGACAACTTCGGCAAGCTGCTCGCGACCGGCCTCGGGGTGGTGATCGCTCTGCAGGTGTTCGTGGTCGTCGGCGGCGTCACCAAGCTCATCCCGTTGACCGGCCTGACCACACCGTTCCTGTCCTACGGCGGCTCCAGCCTGGTCGCGAACTGGGTCGTGCTCGCGCTGCTGCTGCGCATCTCCGACCATGCGCGCCGGCCACCGCCCGATCTCACCCCGCTCGACCTGACCCCGATCGCCGGTGCCAGCGAGCCAGCCGATCCCGATGCTCGCTCCCTCGAAGGATCGGACGACGAGACCCAGGTCGTGGTGGTGCCGTGAACCGCCCGATCCGCGTCGTCGCCGTGGTGTGCGCACTGATGTTCTTCGCGCTGCTGCTCAACGCCACCTACCTGCAGTACTTCAAGGCCGCGAGCCTCAACGACCGCCCCGACAACCGCCGGGTGACCGATGCCGAGTTTTCCCGCCAGCGCGGCGCGATCATCGTCTCCGGAGACGCCGTCGCGCAGAGCGTGCCGGCCAAGGACCGGTTCAAGTTCCAGCGCAAGTACCCACAGCCCTTCAAGTACGCCCAGGTCACCGGCTGGTTCAGCTACCTCTACGGTCGCAACGCCGTGGAGCAGACCAAGAACACGGTGCTGTCGGGCAGCGACTCCCGGCTGTTCGTCAACCGGGTCACCGACCTGGTCAAGGATCGCCAGACCAAGGGCGGGTCGGTCACGCTGACGATCGACCCGGCCGCGCAGACGGCAGCCTACGACGGAATCCGGAAGCTCGGCTCCGGCGTGAAGGCCTCCGTGGTCGCGATCCAGCCCGCGACCGGACGCATCCTCGCCATGGTCTCGTCACCGACGTACGACCCCCGGCTGCTGGCCAGTCACGACCTGTCCTCGGTAGAGAAGAACTGGAAGCGGCTGACCACGGATGCCGACGAGCCGCTGATGAACCGCGGCATCCAGCTGCGGCTGCCACCTGGGTCGACCTTCAAGCTGGTCACCGCCGCCGCGGCGCTGCAGCACGGCTACACACCGACCACGAAGGTCAAGGGTGGCGCACAGCTCGACCTGCCCCAGACTACGGTCGACCTGGTCAACGAGAACGGCGGCACCTGCGGTGGCGACCCGATCACGCTGACCCAGGCGCTGGACGTGTCGTGCAACGTGTCGTTCGGGTCGATCGGCCTCGACCTGGGCGACAAGGTGCTGCGCGAACAGGCCGAGGCGTTCGGCTTCGACCAGCACTACCTCGACGACCTCAACGGCCAGGTACAGAGTGTGTTCCCCGAGAAGCTCGACAAGCCCCAGACCGCGCTGTCGGCAATCGGGCAGTACAACGTGGCCGCGACGCCGCTGCAGATGGCGATGGTCGGCGCCGGGATCGCCAACTACGGCGAGGTGATGAAGCCGTACCTCGTCGAGGAGGAGCGTGCGCCCGACCTGTCGGTGCTGGCCAAGACCGACCCCGAGCCACTGCCGGGGAAGCGGGCGATGAGCCGGGCTTCGGCGACCGACCTGATCCAGATGATGGTGTCGGTGGTCGACCAGGGCACCGGCACCACCGCCCAGATCTCGGGCGTACGCGTGGCCGGCAAGACCGGCACCGCGCAGAGCGCGAAGAACCGCCCGCCGTACGCCTGGTTCGTCTCCTTCGCGCCCGCCGACGAGGCGAAGGTCGCGGTGGCCGTGCTGGTGCAGGACGCCGGCGTGGACCGCGACCAGATCTCGGGCAGCGGCCTGGCCGCGCCGATCGCCAAGGCCGTGATGGAAGCGGTGCTGGACAAGTGAACCCCGACGAGTGGGTCCCGATGAGTAGGACAAGCCCAGAGATGAGCGAACGAGGATGACTGAGAACGCTGGTGGCCCGCAGGGAACGACTGGGCCGACTGTGCTCGGCGGTCGCTACGAGGTCGGCGAGTTGCTCGGCCGCGGCGGCATGGCCGAGGTGCGCAAGGGCACCGACATCCGGCTGAGCCGGGTGGTGGCGATCAAGCGGCTGCGCGGCGACCTCGTCGACGACCCGACGTTCCAGACCCGGTTCCGCCGGGAGGCACAGTCGGCGGCCTCGCTCAACCATCCGGCCATCGCCGCGGTCTACGACACCGGTGAGGAGATCGGGCCCGACGGGCACCCGCATCCCTACATCGTCATGGAGTACGTCCCCGGGCGTACGCTGCGCCAGATCCTGCGCGAGGGTCGCCGGGTGCTTCCGGAGCGGGCGCTGGAGATCGCGTCCGGCGTCCTCTCCGCGCTCGACTACTCCCACCGCGCGGGCATCATCCACCGTGACATCAAGCCTGCCAACGTGATGCTCACTCCCTCGGGCGACGTGAAGGTGATGGACTTCGGCATCGCCCGGGCGCTGGCCGACACCTCGTCGGCGATGACCCAGACCGCGGCGGTCGTCGGCACCGCGCAGTACCTCTCCCCGGAGCAGGCGCGCGGGGAGACCGTCGACTTCCGCAGCGACGTCTACTCCGCCGGATGCCTGCTGTACGAGCTGCTGACCGGACGGCCACCGTTCGTCGGGGACAGCCCGGTGTCGGTGGCCTACCAGCACGTACGCGAGCAAGCCAAGCCGCCGTCGTCGATCGACGACTCGATCCCGCCGGAGATCGACGCGATCGTGATGAAGGCGTTGGCCAAACCGATCGGGGAGCGCTACCAGAGTGCCGCCGCGATGCGTGCCGACATCACCCGCTTCCTGGAGGGCAAACCCGTCACCGCCCCGGCGCCGGTCGCGCCGCCGATGGTCGAACAGCTGCCCGAGGAACCGACTGCCATGTTCGGCTCCCTCGACGAGGACGAAGACGAGCCTCGGCGCAAGAAGTGGCCGCTGATCCTGATGGGCGTGGTGATCGTGGCACTGCTCGGCGCGGCGGTCGCGTTCGGCGCCCAGATGTTCAACTCGCCGGCGGAGCGGAGCGAGGTCCCCCGCATCACCAACCTGACCGTCAAGGAGGCCACCGCCGAGCTCAAGGCACGGGACCTGAAGCTGGGCGAGCAGACCGAGCAGGCCAGCGCGGATGTCGAGAAGGGCAAGATCATCTCCCAGGATCCCGATCCGCTGGAGGAAGTCGCGCCCGGCACCGCCGTCAACGTCGTGGTGTCGACGGGCCCGGAGGAGGAGCAGATTCCGCCGCTGTTCGGCAAGGACAAGGAGGCCGCCGAAGCGCAGCTGATAGCACTGGGCTTCAGGGTCAAGCTGATCCAGCGAGACCAGCCAGGCGCCGATGCCGACACGGTGGTGGCCACCGACCCGGTCGCCGGTACCTCGTACCAGGTCGGCAAGCTGGTCAAGGTCTACTGGGCGACCGGCCCGATCGAGGTGCCGAAGGTCGTCGGCATGACCATCGACGACGCCACCGAGACGCTCGACAATGCCGGCTTCAACGTCCAGACCGTGGAAGATGCCACCACCGAAGCGACGGCCGGAGAGGTGCTGTCGCAGACCCCGGGCGCCGGCACCAAGCAGGAGAAGGGCACCACGATCGTGCTGGTCGTGTCGACGTATGTGCCCACACCGACACCCTCCGTGACACCGACCGAGACACCGACGGAGACACCCACCGAGACACCGACCGTCGATGACGACGGGGAGTAGCAGACACACCCATCGAACGACGCGGGTTTGTGGCCGATGGTGGCAACGCACCCCGGCGTGTCACGGCCGCCATCGGCCACAACCCGGCTTTGGTTGCCGGCATCGGCCACAATCCGGCAGCGAGGTCCAAGAAGGCTAGAGATCCTTGGGGTTCGGCGTCGGCAGGACTTGGGCGTAGCGGGTGTCCAGGGAGCCGTTGTAGGCCGAGAACTCCAGCTTGTCCTCGACGGTGACGTCGTACCCCATGTCGTAGCGCTCCGCGTCCTGCGCGTAGAGCTGCACGGCCGGGTCGGTGTCGAGGCTTGCCTGGAGCCGGTCATGGTCGCCGATAGCGGCGATGACGTACGGCGGTGGGTAGGCCACGCCTTGCAGCAGCACGCTGTTGCCCACGCACTTGATGCCGCTGGTCGAGGTGATCCGCTGTCCCTGCAGGGTGATGGCCTCCGCGCCGCCGGCCCACAGCGCATTCACGACCGCCTGGATGTCCTGCTGGTGCACGAGCTTCAGGCTGACGTCGTCCTCGTCGTCGTCCAGCATCGTCGCAGGGGCGTCGTCCAGGGTGACCTGGAGCCCCGGACCGGTGACGGCCTCGACTCCGGCGGCGATCCGGGCCTGGTGCAGCTTGGCCTGAGCCTGGGTGAGCTCCTGACTCTGCACCCCGGCGGTGAGCTCGTCGACCTGCTCACGCAACCGCGCCAGCTCGGCGTTGAGCTCGGCGAGCGAGTCGGACCGCTTGTCGGCCAGGTCGGCGAGGTCCTGGTAGCGGCTGGGGCGCAGATCGGTGCCCTCACTGCTGACCGCGCTGGTCACGAACAGCACCCCCGCGAGCACGAACACGGCGGGGGTGAGCAGCCGCCAGAGGGCCGGCCGGCGGCCCCGCTCGGAGTGCCGGTGCCGCAATGCCTCGCCGATCCGCACCCGCCAGCGGGGCGCCGCACCGGGCTGCTCCCGGTGACTCGTGGGCTCGGTCACGCCGACTACGCTAGCCGAGGCGCGCGCGGTCACAACCCGCGCCTGCGAGAACTGCCCAACCGGCTGAGGAGTCATCGTGTCCAACCGAAACCCAGTAGCTTCGGCCCCCGACAAGCTGAGCATCCCGCGCACTGCGATTGCCGCGCTGTTGGCGCTGGTGGGCATTGCCTGGGTCGTGGTGTACGACGTCAAGGGCATTGACGACAAGATCAGCTGGATGTACGACCTGGGCGACTGGAACTGGCTGATCGGCTTCGGCCTGGTCATTCTCGCCCTGCTGGTCGCCTCCGCGCGCAACGCTCCGCTGGGCCGTGGCCGCGGCGTGGTGATCGGGATGCTCGGCTGCTTCCTGCTCGGCCTGGCCTGGATCGTCCTCTACTACTTCACCGCGAACTCCGCGAACTTCCCGCTGCTGTCCGACCTCGGCCAGTGGAACCTCGGTGTCGGGATCGGCTTCATCGCCACCGGATTCATCTTCGCCACCAAGTGGGAGTAGCCGCTCCCACCCTGACCCGCGGCTACCCACAGGTGGGGATTACCTTGTGGAGAACTACACGCATGTAACTTCCTCAGTCGCGTGAGAGCCCCAGCGTCTTCGCCCAGATCGTCGTACAGGTCTCGACAAGCACATCGAGGACAACGGAGCCCCGCTCGATGCAGAAGGCCTGGTAGGCGAGACGGCTGACCATCGCCGAGAGTGCCGGCGCGATCTGGAGTGGATCGACGTCGCCGTCGGCCTGGCCCTTGGCCTGCAGACTCGCGATGACCTGGGCGTTGCGCTCCACGAACGCCCTGCTGCGAGCCAGCCGGAACTCTGCGAAACGCGGGTCGACCGCCGCGATCTGCTCGAGCAGGCCCATCAGCCGGGCATGGCGCTGGTAGGCCAACAGGTACGCCCGGATGCCGGCCTCGATCGTCGTGTACGGCGGCGCGTGGGCCGCGGCCAGTTCGGGGCCGAGACCCGGATGCAACATGTCGTCCTGCACCGAGTCGAGGACGGCATGCAGGATCTCCTCCTTGGTCGCGAAGTAGAGGTAGAAGCAACCGGTCGCGCAGCCGGCCTCGGCGGTGATGTCGGCGACCCGCGCATCGACGTACCCGTCGCGCTCGAAGACGGTCCGGGCGGCGGCGACCAGCGTTGCCTTCCGGCGTGCGCCTCGAGGCGTACGCGGCGGCTCACGGAGCAAGGAGGCATCCGCGAGCCCCGGACCCACGGCCGCCGGAGCCCCTCGGTTCACCACCGACTCCTCTCCTCGTCCGGCACCTGAGAGGCTCAGGCGAAGACGGCCTTGACGTACTCGCCCGGCGCGTCCCCCAGGACCGGATGCTTCCGGCTGCCGGGCTTCTCCGGGGCCGGCACCTTCTGCGGGGTGCGTTCTTCGATCCAGGCGGTCCAGTGGTTCCACCAGCTGTCCTGGTGCTGTTCGGCGGCCGCCAGCCAGCTGTCGGGGTCAGTCCCCGTCACCGCACCGGTCCAGTAGCAGCTCTTCGGGTGGTCGTGCGGCCGGGAGATCGCGATCGCGTGGCCACCGTTGGCGAGCACGAAGGTCCGGTCGCCACCGACCATGTCGAGCGTGCGATAGCAGTGCTTCCACGGTGAGATGTGGTCGGTGGATGCGCCCAGCACATAGGTGTCGACGGTGATCTTGCGGGTGTCGAGCGGCTGGCCCAGAACTGTCACGCCGCCGGGCTTGGTCAGGCCGTTGCTGAGCCCCGTGCGGATCATGTCCTCGCCGAACCGCGCGGCCATGTTGGTCTGGTCGGCCGCCCAGTACAGCAGCGCTACCGCCGGGGGGGTTCTGCCGAGCACGTAGTTGTTGACCACGCCGTTCCACACCCCCTCGATCGGCCGCATCAGCGCGAACGAGCGTGCCGTGTCGACCGCGCTGAAGACGCCCTCCTTCTTGGCCTGCGCGATAGCCAGCTCTGCCGTCTCCTCGTCGAGGAACACCATCGACTGTGCCTCGTGGAAGTCGACCACGGCGATGCCGATCGTGAGTGTCGCGAGTAGATCCTGCCGGTCGATCGCTGCCAGGTAGGCGGCGGTCATCAGCACGATCTGCCCGCCGCCGCAGAGCCCGAGCAGATGCACTCGATCCTGACCGGTGATCTCCGCGACCGTCTCGAGCGCCTCGACGAGCGCCTCGACGTAGGCGTCGAACCCGACGTCGGCATGTGTGTAGTCCGGCTGGACCCACGACGGCACGAACAGGCGCCGGCCCCGGTCGAGGTGAGCACCCACGATCGACTTCTCCGGTTCGAGGTCGAGCAGGTAGTACTTGTTGACCGGAGACGGGACCATCAGCACCGGGATCTCGTCGACGACGTCGGTGCGAGGCAGGTAGTCGATCAGCTCGTACAGCCGCTCGCGCCGCACGATCTTGCCCGGAGTCGCGGCGATGTTCTCGCCCAGCGTGAACGCGGAGCGATCCACACCCGCCGGGAGCCGGGTCGGGGAGGCGAGGTCCTTGGCGAGGTTGGCCAGGCCGCGGCGCAGGCTCTCCCCGTCGGTGGCGACGAACTCCTGCCACGCCTGCGGGTTGGTCCACGGGTTGTTGGTCGGTGACAGGCCGGCCAGGATGTTCTCGATCGGCGCGCGTAGCCGCTCCCGGGTACGCCACTCCAGGTCCGCGTCGTCGAGGATCGCCATCACCGTGTCGCAGCAGGCCAGGTAGCTTCGCGCGACGCTGCTCATCACCGGATTGCCCTGCCACGCCTTGTCCCGGAAGCGGTCGTCCTGGACGGGGGCCCCTGCCACAGCGCTCATCGCGATCGACATCGCGTCGGTCATGAATGCCGAGATGTGACGTTGCAGCATCTCGGGGTCTCGCTGCAACGCCTCGAGCAACTCGATCAGTTCCTTGACGGGCAGGTACCCGCCGCCGCCGCGCGCGGCGGCGGCAGCGACGACCGTTTCGAAGCCGGCGCCCGCCGAGCTGGTCACGTGGACATCGCGGGCGGTTTCGCCAGTGGTCATAGGATCTCCTCGAGGATCAGACCGCGCCGAGGGAGTGCTCGTGACAGCCATCACATCAGCTAGTAGTATCAGCAAACATGAATCCATCGTCATGTTTCAAGCCCCTCAAGCCGGAATCTGGCGGTTGCCTCCGATGACCCGGTCGCACGAGGTCCCGCCGCCGTTGCTGTTCGGGCTCACCGAGGGCGGGCGTGCGATGAGCGAGCTGGGCTGGTTCTACGCGGCGCGCGAATGGCTGCGGCACGGCCGCGACGGGGGTGGCCGGCCGGTCCTGGTGATTCCCGGGCTGAACGCGGGCGACTGGTCGACCAAGCCCCTGCGGAGCCTGCTCACCGAGGTCGGCTACAACACGTACGGATGGGGTCTGGGCACCAACGTCGGCCCGACCCGGCAGGCCATCTCGGGTCTCGACGAGCTGCTCGTCTCGATCAGTTCCCGCCACGATCAGCCGGTGAGCGTCATCGGGCAGAGCCTCGGGGGTTTCCTGGGTGCGGAGCTCGCTCGCCGGCACGTCGGCCTGGTCGACCGGTTGATCACGCTCGGCAGCCCGATGACGATCACCAGCCCCAGGCAGTCGCGGGCCCAGAGCGAGTACGAGAAGCACGAGGCGCTGCACCTCGCGGAGTTCGCGTTCGACAAGTGGCGCCGCGCGGCGCGCCCCAAGCTCCCGACGACGTCGATCTTCAGCCGCAGTGACGGCGTCGTCCACTGGCACGCTTGCGTCTACCCCGCCGGCCCACTCACCGAGAACGTCGAGGTCTACTCCAGCCACCTCGGCATGGGCGTGCAGCCAGCGGCCGTCTACGCCGTGCTCGACCGGCTCGCGGTGGACGTCGCCAACTGGACACCGTTCGCCGCACCCGCCAAGCTCCGGGGCTACTTCCCCCGGCCTCAGCAGGTCGCCGCAGCCTGACCCAAGCTTGCGATTAAACCTCGGAATCGAGTGCCCCTCGAGGAACAAGCCGGACGCAACCGGCGATCGAGTGCCCGGCGAGGAACGAGGCGGGCGTATCGAGATCACGTCGGCGTCTCGATACACACCTCGCAAGCTCGGCGCACTCGACGACCGAAACCGGCTCGATACACCCGAGAAATCAGCGGTCCCCTAAGCCAACGCGAGGGTGCGGGCGACGATCAGGCCGAGGAGGACGAGCGTGAAGGCGGCCAGGCCGCCGATCTGGACCGGTGCGCGGAGCTGGCGGGGGGCGTACACGATCAACGCTGCCAGCAGGCAACCGCCGGCGAAACCGCCGAGGTGTCCCTGCCAGGAGATGTTCATGCCCGGCATGAACGTGAACGCGAAGTTGATCGCGATCCAGGTCAGCAGGCCGCTGACGTTGCCGTGCAGCTTGAGCGCGATGACCGCGAGCGCACCCATCACGCCGAACAGTGCGCCGGAGGCTCCCAGGGTCAGCGAGTTCGGGCTCTCGAACCAGTAGACGCAGACGCTGCCGGCGAGGCCGGAGAGCAGGTACACCGCCAGGTATCTCGTCCGGCCGAGGAACAGCTCGAGCTGCGGTCCGAGCACCCACAGGGCGAGCATGTTGAAGCCGATGTGCCAGACCTGGACGTGGGCGAACATCGAGGTGACCAGCTGCCACCAGTCGCCGTTGGCGACCCCGTCGACGACCTGGGTGCAGCCAAGCGCGTTGCCCTGCACGCAGGTGGTGTCGGGTACGAGCGCGAGCCGGCCGACCCAGAGGCTGTCGGCGGCTCCCGTCGCCAGGATCAGCAACCAGACCGCGGCGTTGACGCCGATCAGGACCTGCGTGGTGCGCGCCGGATGCCGGCTGATCTCACCGCCGTACGGAGTGCGGCCGGACCGGGTGCTCTTGGCGCCCTCCTTGACGCAGTCCGGGCACTGGAATCCCACCGCCGCCGAACGCATGCAGTCCGGGCAGATCGGCTTGCCGCACCGTTGGCAGGAGATGTAGGTCTCCTTGCCGGGGTGGCGGTAGCAGACCGGGACTGTGTCCGGTGGGGTGGGATCGGTCAACGCGAGCGCTCAGCGCTCCTCGACGGTCACCGACTCGATGACGACCGGGTCGGTCGGGCGGTCCATCGCGCCGGTCGCGACCTTCCCGATCGCGTCGACCACGGCCTGGGAGGCGTCGTCGGTGACCTCACCGAAGATCGTGTGCTTGCGGTTGAGCCACCCAGTGGGGGCCAGCGTGATGAAGAACTGGGAGCCGTTCGTGCCCTTGCCGCCCTGGATGCCCGCATTGGCCATCGCCAGCAGGTAGGGGCGGTCGAACACGAGCTCGGGGTGGATCTCGTCGTCGAAGCGGTAGCCGGGGTCGCCGGTGCCGGTGCCGAGCGGGCAGCCGCCCTGGATCATGAAGTCGTCGATGACGCGGTGGAAGGTGAGCCCGTCGTAGAACGGTCCCTGCTTGTTGGCGCCCTCCTTGGTACCCTGCGCCAATTCCACGAAGTTCGCCACCGTCTTGGGCGCGTGGTTGGGGAGCAGGTGGATGACGATGTCACCCTTGTTGGTCTTGAGGGTCGCGTAGGTCTCGGCCATGCCGTCGTCACTCTCTTTACATCGTTTGGTGCGTCGCTCGTACGTCGTCGTGCCTGCGGTTGCCGGCGAAACCGATCTTGTCACGGGGGTGTATCTGCTGCGTCCACCGGGCAAGATGTCCCTATGCGAAAACTTCTCATCCTTGCCGGGCTCGGAGCAGTCGCCGCAGCCGTTGTCAAGAAGCTGACCGGGCAGAAGGAGCCGGCCTGGGAGTCGGCCCCTGCTCCAGCTCCCGTCCCCGAGCCCGCCGCTGTTCCGGAGCCCGCCGCTGTTCCGGAGCCCACGGCAGAGGAGCCGATCGACGGCGCCGCACCCGACGAGGACTTGTCCGACCAGGCCGAACAAGACTGAGCGGCAGTGCGGCATGCGGGGACCATCGCGGCGAGCCTGCTCGTCGCGACGGCCTTGCTGTCCTCCTGCGGCGACGACGTAGCCACAGCCGGTGGCCAGACCGGCACAGCGACCGCCCGAGGTCTGGCTGCGGTCGCCATCGAGCACATCACGAAGACGGCCAAGCGCACCCGCGGTGAGTACTCCGAGTGGGGAGACCCTGCCTACGTAGCGGCTGACGTCGACTACGGCGTCGACCCCGAGGGCACCGAGAACGGCCGCGCCCTCACTGTGCGGCTCCGGCTCTCCCGGCTCTCCGACCTGTCGGCGAAGGAGCGCGAGCGGCTCACCTGTCAGCCCGAACAGCAGGAGCGCGGCGGCTGCGACGACGAGAAGACCGACGGCGGGACCCTCGTGTACGCCTGGGAGCGAGAAGCGCCCGAGGAAGAGCCCGGGTACGCGAGCTACACCTTCGTCCACGACGACGAGATCGCCTTCGCGCAGGTCGAGTCCTCCGAGATCAAGACCGATCCACGCTCCGCCACGCACTTCCCGCTCGACCTCGACCAGCTGCGGGCGATCGTACTCGACCCGGACTTCACCTTCGCGATGAACCACGACACCGTTGCCGCGGGTAAGCAGATCCCTTCCTACACCGGCCCCGAGTCGCCGCCCGACAAGCCGGCGGCAGGTCGCACGGAGCCGGAGGAGCTTGCCGCGGAGGTGATCCGCTACGCCGACTTCACTCCGTCCGCCGCCGGGCCGTCCACGCTCGACGTCCTCGGACCGGACGCGGTCGGAGCACACCTCAAGGTCCCGGCCAAGGGGCGCTGGTCTCCCGCCACCGTCGACATCCTGACCGTGGCCGGGAAGGCGCCGATCGTCGACCCGATGCCGTGCACGAAACTCAACCGGCAGGTGCGGCTCGACGACGGCAGCATGTGCTTCGCGTGGAGCAAGGACAACGTCATCCGCTGGGCCAAGGCCACCGCCCACCGCCCGGGCGTCATCTGGATACTCGGCTACCACGACAACGAGACCTACAACCGGGTCGACACCGTCGCCATCAAGATCAGCACGCCCGACCTCACCTTCGACCTGTTCGGACCCAGCGACAGCACCCGCGAGGTGCCCAATTGGTGGTGGAACGTCGGCGAGCTCGCGACGGCGATGAACATCAGCCCGAACAGCGAGGATCCCAGCGACCACCCGACGGTGCCGAACTGGCACGACTGAGGAACCGGCGATCCCCCGGTCGTTCGGGTCCTGCGTGTCGCGGTCGACCCGGTCCACGAGTGCCGCTGTGACCCGTTGGCTCGGTCGCTTTGGCCGCTGCCTAATCTGGGGTGGTGGCCAGTCTCGTCCGGTGGTATCGCCCACTCGCCCTGATCGTCGGCGTCCTGCTGCTCGTCGCCACCATCGGCTCCTTGTGCAAGTACCTGCTGACCGAGGGATCATCGCCGCAGCGGTTCGGCGAGAATCTCGCGTTCCTCTGGCCGATCCACGGCTGGTTCTACATCGCCTACTTCGTGGTCGCGATCCTGCTGGCACGCAAGGCCGGCTGGAGCATCCCGTACACCCTCGTCATGCTGGCCGCCGGGCTCGTACCGGTCTTGATGTTCTTCGTCGAGCACAAGGTCATGCAGCGGGTGCGGTCGGAGCATCCTGCGTTGGCGCCCCAGCCCTGACCCGGGCCACCTCGTCGCGGCACCAGCGCCACCAGATGAATCCGGCGAAGCCCGCGAACACCCACCACTCCAGGGCGTAGAGCAGGTTGCGGATGCTCGTGAACGAGTCGGCCTCGGGGAGTTGGTCGGGGGTGATCGGTGCGAGCCCCGGGTCCTGCGGGGTCCGGGCGATGACGTACCCGCTGTAGAGGTCGGTGTCGATCTCCTGCACGAAGTCGGCGACGCGTACGCCGACGGTTTCGTCGCCCGCGTCGGCGCTGGGTTGCAGCCAGCCGGTGACCGTGATCTGGCCGCTGACCGGTGCGGCCGCCTTCCCTGGGGTGGTGCTGCCTCGGGCGACGAGGATCGCGGAGTCGCCGATCCGTACCGGCGTGACCACCCACTCCCCCGCGCCCGAGGTCACGGTAGTGGTGTGCGCGGCGTCCCAGTTCCCCGTGAAGGTGACCGGTCTTCCGACCGCGTCGTTGCTGAACGGGTCGTCGGGGCCGAGCAGGTCGTCGAGTGGCCGGGGCGCCTGATGGGCGAGCTTCGCTGCCTGGTCGTGCCGGTGGTCGGCCCACACGTCGTACTGCCACGTGCCGAGCAGCACCGCCGTCCCGATGGCCGCCAGCGCTACCACGTGCAACGCGAGCATGCGCGGCGACAGCAGGGCGGACACGCTGTCGAGCCTACGGCGTGGTGAGGGCTGCCCCTTCCGTGCCACTGCTACTGCCACGACCCAGCGCTCCCATCCTCCGGGGGCGGGCTGGGCTAGGTTGAGCCCGTGACCCGCCGGCAGGACGACCCGACAGCCAGCCGTGGTCGAGCGCTTCCGGCGGCACCTGCACCAGCTCATCGACGGCGTACTCGTCCCTGGCTGGCGCCGCAAAGTGGCCGATGGTGGCAACTGTCGCCGGATTGTGGCCGATGCCGACAGCGTTTCCGCCCCTTGCACAGTCACCATCGGCCACAACTCCACCCCACCGCGGTTTTGTGACCGTTCCCTGCTTTGGGGTAATCTTCGTCGTCGGCCACGTGTCGCCTCAGGCGGGCTTGGCCGATCGTTGTGCGGGCCTATAGCTCAGACGGTTAGAGCGCTTCCCTGATAAGGAAGAGGTCGGAGGTTCAAGTCCTCCTAGGCCCACCGGAGCCCATCCACCGCCGCCCTTGGAGGCACTCCTATGAAGAAGCTTCTCCTTATCGCACTCGCCGCTGTCGGCGCGGTCTTCGCCTTCCGCAAGCTCAAGTCGAGCAAACAGGAAGCAGCTCTGTGGGCCGAGGCCACCGACAACGTCGAGTAGGGCCAGCGGCGCCAACGCCCACCAGGGGCATGGCGCAATTGGTAGCGCGCCTGCTTTGCAAGCAGGACGCTGGATAACTCAACAGGGGGCATTAGCTCAGTTGGTAGAGCGCTGCCTTTGCAAGGCAGATGTCAGGAGTTCGAGTCTCCTATGCTCCACCCAAAGTGTCTTACGGGAACACGCGACGTGCGTGGGCGTGCCATGTTCCCGTAAGGGCTCCTCGCCCCCGTCGTCGCCGCATTCGCGCGCTTCGCGGATGATGGTGGCGAACGGCTCGGCCAGGCGTGGGCGGAGTTGTTCGTCGTCGGTGATGTCGAGGCGGGTGTAGAACGCTTGGCACGCGAGCCTGCGGTCGGCGTCGCCGGATCGGGCGTAGGCATGGTGGGCGTCGGTGAGCAGCCGTAGCGAGTCATGGAGGAATGCCCGCCCTCCGGTGTGGTGCTCGTCGTGTTCCGCGAGACGCCGGTTCACGTCGGCCAGGCCCGCGCGGACGCGGTCTTGGTGCCGTTTCAACGTGGGCAAGTCGATGGCGTCGGCGAAGTGCGCCGCGAGCAGCTTGTCGCTCGCGGCGGTCAATCCAGGGTTGTTCCGGTGCTCAGCGCCGCACTGGTCGTTCCCGGCGTGTCTTGCGGTTTGATGTCGGGGGTCTGGTGGTGGGCCACTGGTCGAGGTCGTCGAGCATGGCGGTGATCGTGGGGCGGAGTTGGTCGGCGATCTGTTTGGGTGTGTGGCCTTGGTGGGCGTACCGGCCGGTGTGGTCGGTGATGGTCTGAAACACCCAGGCCAGCGCGATGGCGTGCAGCTTGGCGACGCCCGGATCGTCAATGTCGGTGCTGGTGAGCAGCGCTGGCGCGATGGCGTCGGCGAGGTGGTCGGTCATTTCTAGGCATAGCCGGCGTACGCCTGGGCTGAGGGTGGCGAGGTGGCCGAGTCCCCCGCGGATCTGCTCGATGGGCAGCGACGCGTTCCCCGCGACGTAGGCGAGCGCTTCGTCTTTGATCGCGGCCGCTGGGGTGACTCCTGGCGGGCGGTCAAGGATCAGGGCGACGAGGCGGTCTCGCAGCGCATCGGCCTGGTCGAGGACCAGGTGCTCCTTGGTCGGGAAGTAGTTGTAGACCGTCTGCTCGGCCACGTCGGCGGCGCGGGCGACGTCGATGACGGCCACGTTCTCGTATCCGGCCTCGGCGAATAGTCGGGCTGCGGTTTCGGCGATCAGCCGCCGCGTCTGCTGCTTCTTGCGCGCCCGCAGCCCCGGCTCGGTCATGGCCTCATCCTACTACTTTCATAGGGCACGCCCTATGCTTAGGGTATTCACTAACGATGAAGGAGGTCGGTATGCGTGCCATCCACGCCGTTGCGTTCGGCGGACCGGAGGTCCTGGAACTCACTCAGCTTCCGTCGCCGGCCCCGGCGACCGGCGACGCGGTGGTGGGAGTCGAGGTCGCGCCCGTGCTGTACCTCGACACCCAGATTCGGGCGGGGCTGGCCCGCGAGTGGTTCCCGGCGCGCCCGCCGTACGTGCCCGGCGCTGGGGTGGCAGGCATCGTCGCCTCGGTCGGTCCCGATACGGACCCGAGCTGGATTGGACGGCGGGTGGTGGCCGACACGCCTGACGACGGCGGATACCGGGAGCAGGCCGTGGTGCCGGTCGATCGGTTGATCCCCGTCCCTGATGGTGTCGATCTGCCCACCGCGGCGGCGCTGTTGCATGACGGTCGCACGGCCCTGGCTCTGATCGAGGCCACCGAACCCCAGCCCGGCGAGTGGGTCGTGGTGCTCGGCGCGGCCGGCGGGCTTGGCGCACTGCTGGTCCAACTCGCTCACCGGGCTGGTGCCCGCGTCCTGGCCGCGGCCCGCGGCGAGCACAAGCTGGCGCTCGCGACTCGACTCGGCGCCGATCAGACCGTCGACTACACCCGGCCTGACTGGGTTGCGCAGGCGTCGCAGCTGATCGGCGGGCACGGGGCCGACGTCATCTTCGATGGTGTCGGTGGTCAGATCGGCCGCGCCGCGTTCGGGGTGACGGCGGCGGGTGGCCGGTTCTCAGCCCACGGAGCGCCCGCCGGAGGTTTCGCGCCGATCGACCCCGCCGAGGCGACCAGGCGCGGGATTACCGTGCTGGGGATCGACCGGGTGCAGCTCGACGCGGCCGCGGGCGCCCGGCTGACAACCCTGATCCTTTCCCGGGCCGGGGATCGGGACATCGCGCCGGTCATCGGCCAGACGTTCCCGCTGGCGCACGCCTCTGACGCGCACCGGGCGATCGAATCCCGAGCGGTCACCGGCAAAACGCTCCTTGAGGTCTGACATGCCACTCGACGACGCGCACATCGACTATCTGACCAGCCATCACCACGGGCGCCTGGCGACCGTCGCCCCCAACGGCACCCCACAGAACAAGCCGGTCGGCTACCACTACAACACCCGCCTAGGGACGATCGACATCGCGGGGATCGACATGGAGCACTCCGCCAAGTACCGCAACATCGCCGCCCACCCCAACGTCGCGTTCGTCGTCGACGATGCCATCGGCGACGGCCCCGACGGGATGCGCTTCTTGGAGGTCCGCGGACCGGCCGAACAAGCCCACGAACCCGCCGCAGACCCGCGCCTGAGCACGCACCTCATCCGCATCCACCCCCGCCGGGTCGTCAGCTGGAACATCGACCCCGACAGTCCTGGCTTGCACACGCACGACCTCAGCGGCAACCAGTGACGATCGCCGGCAATAAGGGCCCGGTGCTCGTCCTCGGCGGCGGAGGACCGATCGGCACCGCCTGGACCGCCGGCCTGCTGGTCGGACTCAAGCACAGCGGTGTGGACCTGGCCGCCGCGGACCGGATCGTCGGCACCTCGGCAGGCGCGATCGTGGGCGCGGCCCTGGCGACGGGCCATGACCTCGAACAGTTCGCGCAAAAGGGGGTATCCATCTTGGTGCCAATGTCCTGGTCGGGGGCGTGTGGTGCTTGGGGTCGTAGGCTGAGGGGATTGGATACGAGAGTGTCCCCGCGATGTGGCAACCTCCGGGGACGCGGACTGCACCGTGAAGGGGTGCCGTCGTGGCCCACGATACATGTGCGAGGGGGAACGGAACAGTTCAACTCCCACGCCGTCGGTAGCGATCATCACCGGGTCTTCGCCCACACCGTGCCGCGGTGAACTCCGAATCGGCGTGCCAGCGCGTTCACGCTGACACCATTCGCGCGGGCTGTTCGCATAGCGTCCACTTCCTTGTCCGTGAGGCGTGTTCGA
>JASGGG010000005.1:0-74022 GCA_047605165.1 Nocardioidaceae bacterium | reverse complement strand
ACCTCTGGGTTATGAGCCCAGCGAGCTACCGAGCTGCTCCACCCCGCGTCGGTGTAGATGAGTCTACTGGGTGGTTCCGTAGTGCCCAAATCGGGTGGCTGGCAGCGCTGGCGCCAGGCACTCAGGTTTGCGCGATCCAGCGGACGGTCTCCTCGATCCAGTCGCAGCCTGCTGTTTCCTCTACGAACTCATCGACATCGTGCATGCCGAGTAGAAGACGGAGCGTACCGGGATCCTCGTGGAACACGAGTCGTGCGTATACATGGCGGAGCGCGCGGTTGAGTTCGCCGTGACGTCCTTCGTGCAGAATCAGCCGCAGTTCGGCAACCAGATCACGCTTGCGCTCCTCATCGTGGGCGGTCCGCTCGGCAAGGCACGCGGCCCGCCAGGACGGCTGTGCCAGGTACGTGAGCGCCCATTCGATGTGCTGGACGGCGTGGCGGCCGATCACATCGGTCGGCAGGATGCTCGCGAAGTAGGCGACCTGCTCATGCAGCGGCGCGCTTCGCAGGGTGGGGCTACCTGCCACGACGGCCTTCGCCCAGCGGGTCAGCGCGCCGACGTTGTCGGCGCCGCGACGGTCAAGCACCATCCAGCGAATCTCCGACTGGCGGCGGCCCTCGCGGAAGTCGACCTCGGCGTCGTCACCTTCCGCCGCCACGGCTTTGAGCGCCACGCGCTGGTACGCGCGGGTTTGCTTATGCAGCTGTCGGCGACGATCCCGAGCCATCTTGCGTGCTCGTGACGGCAGCACCGACTCGATCAGATCCTTGCGCTTCTCATCGTGGTTCCTCACCACGCACACTCCTCATAGCTGCCAGCGCCGAGTCGGACTGCTCGGCTGGCTACCTGGCGCTATCTGTATCGATTCGGCATGGCACCTCCTTCAGGTCAGTAGAGGAGCATCCGACATCACGGTCAGCGGCGCAACTGACTTTCCCGAACACGGCAATCTGGACGTGAATCGTCGGCGGTGAGGGGTATCAAGGACAGATGGAGATGACGCCGATGCGACGGTCGCGTGCCCTCGGAGAAGTGGGGTACGACCCGGCGACGCGTACGCTGCGTGTCCACTTCCGCGGCGGTGGAATCTACGACTACGCCGATGTCGCGCCGGAGGTCTTCGAGGGTCTCGTCGAGTCGGCGCATCCGTGGACCGAGTGGGGACCGGAGGTTCTGCAGCACGACTACGAGCGGGTCGGCTGAGCGCCACCGCAACGTCCGAGTGAGCGAGCGCTGACCCACACTCCGATCGGACACCACATTAGGTGCCTGGTCGGAAGGCGAGGCGTGCCTTCGCCGCCGCCGACCTGGTCGCGCAGTCGGTGGCATGGTCGTTGACCAGCCCCATCGCCTGCATGAACGCGAAGACTGTGGTGGGTCCGACGAACCGCCAGCCGCGCCTCTTCAGCTCCTTCGAGAGCGCGATCGAGGTGGGGGACGTCGACGTGGACTGGGGTGGGTCGACTTCCTCCGGTGCCGGCTCGTATCTCCAGATGAACGCCGCCAGCGAGGCTGCCTCGTCCTGGAGCTCGATCGCCCTGCCGGCGTTGTTGATGGCGGCCTCGATCTTGCCTCGGTGTCGCACGATCCCCGCGTTGCCCAGCAGCCGCTCGACATCTTTCGGCCCGAAGCCCGCAACCACAACCGGGTCGAAGCCGGCGAAGGCCTCGCGAAACGCCTCGCGCTTGTTGAGGATCGTGCGCCAGCTCAGGCCGGACTGGAATCCTTCGAGGCAGATCTTCTCGAACAGGCGCACGTCGTCGGTGACGGGAAAGCCCCATTCGGTGTCGTGGTAGGCCAAGAACTCGGGCGCGCTACCCGCCCACGCGCAGCGGGGGAGTCCGTCGGGCGCGAGATAGGTACTCATGGCGTCGACGAACGTAGCATCGAGAGATGAGCGGCACTGTGCACCTGGTCTGTGCGTACGAGGAGCGGCTGACGAGATGAAGCGGGGAGAGCGGCCAGAAACGCAAGCAACCTTCCCCGATCCGGGCCTCTACGGGGGGGCTTTCGGGGAGGGTTGCTTGCAGAAGTGGTCGCTCGTCCGGTCAACCAGCCCCTTGTGCGAGCCGGGCGGTGATGGCTTCGTGGGTCGTCGGGTCGAAGGCCACGAGCGCGACCGTCGCGACCGCTGTCGGTGTTGCGGTGATGGTCTCGATGGCTGCGGCGATGGCGTCATGGCGGGGCCAGCCGTAGACGCCGGCGCTGATGAGGGGAAAGGCAAGGGAGCGCACGCCGAGTTGATCGGCTACCTCCAGTGAACGTCGGTAGCAGGAAACAAGGAGCTCGCGGTCTCGCTGGCCGGCGGCGTAGTTCGGGCCGACCGTGTGGATCACCCAGCGGGCGGGCAGGTCACCGGCGGTGGTCCAGCCGGCGTCGCCGGTCGCCAGGCCGTCGGGGAACCGAGCGATGCAGTCGGCTAGGACCGCGGGGCCGCCGACCCGGTGAATCGCTCCGTCGACCCCGCCTCCTCCGCGCATCTGGTTGTTGGCGGCGTTGACGATCGCGTCCATGGCCAGGGTGGTGATGTCGCCGTGCACGACTTCGAGAGAGGTCATGGTCCGATTCTGCCGCCTCGGCGGACGAGGTGAGGTTAGGCAACCCTGTGCTATCGTCGTCGCGTGGGCAAGAAGTCGGTCAAGGTGCCGAAGCGGGAGTGCTGTGTCTCGTCTTCGCGCTGTGCGCGTTGCCCGATCCGTCTACTCAAGGAGGGCAAGCTGCCCGCTGGGTATGGCGTGCACAAGCGCCGCCTGGTTGCGGTCGGCCCCTCTGGCAAACCGCTGAACACGAAGGTCAAGAAGGCCGATGTCGCAGCTGCCCTGCGGAAGAGCGGCAAGGGCAAGGCTAAGAAGCGCGCCGCCGCCTGAATCACTGACGGGACACGGATCTCGACGCATGATGATCACGACTGCTGCGGGTAGTGCGCGAGTGGTCCTTGTGGACGGCACTGCCGTCGCCGAATCTCTTGCTGTGCATCGTGCCGCGGGTATTCGGCCCTGACCGAGCACAAGCCGACCGAGCCGTCATCGACGTGCGGCCGGGCGGACAGACGGTCTCTCCGCTGGTCGAGTTCCGGCATCGTCTCCCGACACATGAGCGATCGATCCTGCTGACCGGTCTCTCCGCTCCGATGCGGTCGCCTGGGCACGGGCGCTCGGTGCCAGCGCCGCGCTCCCCAAGGGGAGGGAGGGTCCTTGACGAGCTGATCGACGTGCTCTGGCAGGTGTTGTCCGGTGAGCGCACGGACTGGTTGCTGCCGAGGCTCCCAGTCCCATGACTGACCGGCGATGAACGGTCGGCGATGAACGGCCGGAGAGTGAAGTCGGCGCCACCCGGGCTCGGGCTGCGGATCATCCGGTACGCCGCCGCGGAGGCCGGTGGTGAGGTGCGGGTGGAGAAGGGTCGGCGGGCGGACCAGGCTGCGGTTGACGCTGCCGCCCAGTGCACGACGCCACTGGGCGTCCACTCACAGCACCACCCACGCCCCCACGGCGTCGGCACCTGACCAGTCGTTGAGGCGCTCTTGGTGTGCGTCGGCGTCCAGCTCGTCGAGAGCATCCAGGCTGCCGAGCCCGGCCTTGATCAGGGCCTCTTTGCGGACCCAGAGTCGCAGGAATGCGGTGGCGGGATCGGTCTGCATCGCCAGCTGCTCGCGCTCGCGAGGAGTCAGCGCAGAGTCAGGTGGCCTGACCGGACGCAGCGGCTCCACGTCGATCCCGCAGGGGGACCAGGCGGTGACGGCGGCGACGTGCGTACGCGTATGGCTGAGACTGGCATGGACGCCCGAGTGGCCAACCACCGACGGCCGGCCGTGCGGGCCGGAGCATCGCGGGCAGTGCTGCTCGATCCGCACGGAGTCGGGTGAGAAACCGAGTAGTGCACCGGCGCACTCGCGCACGAGCACGTGGGCCGCGACGAACGCGGCGCGGTCGCGGGGGTCGTGCAGCCGAGCGCAGCGCTCCCGCTCGGTTGCGCCGAGCAGCCCTGCGTCTTCGTCGCCGGTGACCGGTGCGAACCGGACGACGGCCGTCATCGCAGCAGCTCGGTCAGGATCGCGCCGACCTGGTCGGCGGTGGGTCGGCGCACCAGATCCCCATGAGTGGCGGCTACCGGATGAATCCGCACCTTGCCGGTGACACAGGGGTGCCAGCTCTCGGCGTCGAGCCAGCGCTCGGGGCGGGGTGCCGTCGCGACTACGATGTCCATGTCACTGTCGAGCATGTCATGGGTCGAGGTGCGCACGATTCGGCTCGCCTCGACCACGCTCGCGATGCGCCCCACCCTGCCAGAGCTCGCCGGTCACCCCGATCGGAACCGGTTCGAGAGCGGCATCGAGCACGGAGCAGGAGGTGTTCCACATCGGTCGGCCGATGGGGACCGCCGTGTCAGTGGGGGAGCAGTCCCCAGCAGGTGACGTCGATCGCGGCCTCGGTCGGCCGGTAGAGGTTGGTCGGTGGCACGCCGAGCCAGCGCACCGAGCCCGCCACGAGGTCGGCAGTCAGCGCTTCGCCGCTGGTGACCGCGTAGCGCACCTGTCCCTGCGCGACCCGCTCGCGGCTGCGTGGATCGGCCAGCAGCGCCCGCAGCATCATCGGCGGCACGAAGAGTGAAGCACGTCGCTCTGTTCGGTCACGACGGGTGTCGGTGGAGCCGGGCTCGACCACGTTGCAGCGGGTCCCGCGCGCGGCCAGCTCCAGTCCGGCAGCCCGCGCGAGCGCCGAGGCCGCACTCAACGGGTCGGTGATCCGGGCCGACGGTGGCGGCAGCCCGCGCGAGCGCCGAGGTCGCGGCCTTCGACACCCTGTAGGCGGGCACCTCGGTCCGTGGAAGACGCGCGGCGTTGGAGCTGACCACGACGATCATGGGGCCATCACACAGGCGCGGGCTCGCCGATTGAAGACAGCGCAGGACGCCGGTCGTATTCACGTCGAAGTGCCGTTGCCAGGACTCGAGAGCCGTGTCGGCCAGGCAGCAGGGCTCGACGATTCCCGCCACGCACGTCAGACCGCTCAGTTCGGCGAACTGGTCGGCGGCCTCGGTGACGGCATCTTCGACGTCCGATTGGACCGCGACGTCCCACGGAAGCGCGATCACCTCGGGAGTGCCGGCCGCAAGCGCCTGCGTCGTTGCCGGGACCGATCGCATGGCGGCAGGTGGCGGGCATCTTCAGGCTCAAGTCGGGGGACAAGGGTGTGCCGAGGATCAAGCTGCCGGAGCTGAAGTCGGGCAGCTACAAGATCAAACCAGCGGGCAGACAATCAATTCACGTCAACCGACGTACGAGGACCGCCTTGCGGTCGTATCGCGGCAGCGAGCCAGGAGGCACGAGATCGACGTTCAGGCGTACTCCGAGGCATTCCTCGAGTCTCACCTCGATCTCACGCTGCAACGCGGAGATGTCGTCAACGAACATGCTGTACTCCGCGCGTACGGTGACCTCGTCAGGCGCACCGTTCGACTGCTCGCGAACGACTATCTCCACCATCCCGGTGATGCGGCCGAGAAAGCTGGTGACGGCGGCCTTCGCCTCGGCCGGATGGATCGTGTGCCCATCGACTTGCACGATGTCATCGGTACGGCCGACGCAGATCATGCGCGGGCCGGGCCGGCCACAGGGGCACGGCTCGGTGGTGATTCGCACGATGTCGTGAGTACGGAACCGCAACAGGGGGGAGCATTCTCGCTGGAGGTGACTGGCAACTAGTTCTCCCTCCTGGCCGTCCTCCCAGCCCAGCGCCTCGCCGGTCCGTGGGTCGACGAGTTCCAGGTAGAGGTAATCCGGGGCGAGAAAGTGCTCCCCGCGATCTTGTTCACAAGCTCCGGCGTACACCGGCATCAGGTCGGAGGCGCCGAGTGCACTCGTGGTCGCGGCATCGAACCGGCGCGCGACCGCGTCGCGCACCTCCTTCAGGTCCGCGCCTGCCTCGGCGCCGAGGAGGACACGCCGGACCCCGAGCTTCGCGGGGTTGAGCTCCATCTTTTCCTCGGCGTACTCCGCGAGATACAAGGCATGAGAGGGCGTGCAGATCAGGAAGGATGCCTGGAAGTCACGGATGGCGCCGATGATTCCGGCGGGGAAGCCGGTGCCGACCGGAATGTGCGCGGCACCGATAGAGTCGATCGCCTCGCTGATGGGTAGCCCTCCCGTGAACTGGCCGAATGCCATGCCGGTGACGACCACATCGTCGGAACGCATGCCGACAACCTGGAAGACACGATTCGCGACGGTGGTCCACCCAGCGCGATCCGATGTCGTGAGTCCGACCCGCGTGGGGTGTCCCAGCGTGCCTGTCGAGCTGTAGACCCTCGAAATCTCCCGGATGGACAGGTCCGACGAGTCTCCCAGCGGGGGATGAGCGGTCTGGTTGGCGTGAATCTCGGGCTTCGTGGTGAACGGCAGCCGGGCCAGATCATCCAGGCTCTGGACAGAATCCGGTCGGAACCCACTGCTGGAGAAGACACGCGAGTAGTACGGCGATCGTCGCGACAGCCACTCCAACTGCCTCCTCAACAACTCCAGCTGCATCGGTCTGAAGTCGCCCCACGTCGCCGGATTTCCTGTCGCCGGATTCCCCGGGACCATCAGGTTGTCCACGGGTGTGCTAGTCACTCTGCGTCCTCTCGATGTAGTCGTGCATCGCCCGCTCGGCGCGCTCCGCGTCGCCGGCCTCGATGATTGCCACAAGCTCGCTCTGCTCCCCGATGACACCGATTCGCCAGTCGGAGCGTTGCAGTGGCGAAGTCGGGCGCCAGGACACGAGCGACTTCGGATGGCTCCCGGGGACTCTGACCTCCTGTCGGAGTTCTGTCTGGTCGGAACCCCGGAGTCGGTTGCCGCTCAGATCCGCGCCCATGCGCAATTGGGCGTTACCGACGTCAACCTGCGTCTCGCTCCGCTCGGGTTGCCCTCGGAGGCGGTCGACCGCACGCTCCTCATGCTGCCGGGAGTCCACGACCTGGTGGCTGCCGAACCCTGACAATCCCCAATTCGCGTCGGACTGTTGGCCGACTGCCGGAAGCTTCGGTTCCCGTTCGATCCGTCGGCCATGTCCTCCTCCCGTAGCGATATGGCCCGTCGGCGGCCACGATCCAGACGCGCACGGGGTACTCGCTTCACCCGGCTGGCAGACTGTACGGCGAGCCGTGGCGGTGAGCCGGGCCGGGAGAAGCGGGAGACATGCGGGAGCACGGAGTGGTCGTGGAGTGGAACGACGCCCGGGGCTTCGGGTTCATCAAGCCCGTCGGCGGCCACGCGAAGTACTTCGCCCACATCAGCGCGTTCCCCGCAGGGCACCGGCCGGCTGTCAACGACGAGGTCACCTACGTCGCGACCCGGGACCAGCGCAATCGGCTGCGCGCGACCGAGGTCGAGTTCGTCGAGATGCCGGTGTTCACCCGCATCGATACCCCGCTGCGCAACGCGATCATCGTGGTCGGGGCGTTCGCGGCGTTGCTGGTCGTGCTGGTCGTGATCGGGTTGCTGCATTGGCTCGCGCTGGTCACCTACACCGCCACGGGTGTCATCTCCTACGTCCTCTACTCGCGGGACAAGGAGGCTGCCGAGCGAGGCCGGCGGCGCACCGCGGAGGCTGATCTGCACCTGATCGACCTGCTCGGCGGCTGGCCGGGCGGACTGCTGGCGCAACGAGCGTTCCGGCACAAGACCCAGAAGACGTCGTTCCGTATCGCCTACCTGGCCACGGTCGTCCTCAACATCGCGGTGCTGGTGGCCCTCGTCGTCTTCTGAGAGCTCGGACTATCGGTCGAGCTGACAGGTAGCGGTACCGCCAGGCAGCGAGTGGCGATGGGCGGCGACCCAGCGGTAGAGACTGCCGAACAGCCAGCGGAGCGGCCGGGCGCCGACGATCCGGCCGGCGAGCCGGACCGGGGCGGGGCCGGTCAGCAGGCCCGCGGCGATCGCTTCGTGGCCGTAGTGCACGGCCCCGTCGGCGACGGCCGGCATCTCCCGCTCGGCTCGCTCCGGATCGATCCCGAGCGCGACCAGATCGGTTGCCTGGATCGGCGCCACTTCCGCGGTCAATCGGAGCCGCGGCGCGAGCGAGACCGCTCGCGTACAGAATCCGCAGTCGGCGTCGTAGAGGAGCAACGTGCCCATAGCTCGACCTTATCGCCTGGGTGATCAGGCCCTGGGCGATCAGGCAAGAGGCAAGGGCAGGAACGTTTCGGGTACCCTGACTGATCGTTCAAACATGTCATCTGGTTGCTCGGGCGAGGCCCCTAACGCCGAGCCCACCAACGGTGAGCAGCTAGAGCTGAGCAGAGAGGAAGCGTCAGCATGGCGGAGACCGCGCTCCCGACTCGCGCTCAGGTTGTCGTCGTGGGCGGAGGCGTGGTCGGGACGAGCGTCGCCTACCAGCTGGCGAAGCGTGGCTGGACCGACGTCGTCTTGCTGGAGCAGCACGAGCTGACGTCGGGTACGACCTGGCACGCGGCCGGGCTGGTCGCGCAGCACCGCGCGACCGACGGCACCCGGCAGATCGTCAAGCGCAGCCTGGAGGTATTCCACGATCTCGAAGCGGAGACCGGCTTCTCCACCGGCTACCACGAGACCACGATGATCCACATCGCGATGTCCGAGGACCGGCTGACCGAGCTGAAGATCGGGGCGAGTGCGGCCCGCTCCAGCGGCATCGAGGTCGCGTTGCTGACGCCCGACGAGATAGTCGCCAAGCATCCGTTGCTCAACCCGGCCGGCGTCGTCGGCGGCATCTATTACCCGCACGACGGGCGGGGGAGCGCGAGCGACACGACGATCGCGCTCGCCCGCGGCGCCACCGGTCGGGGCGTTCGGATCCTCGAGCACACCGCGGTCACCGACGTCATCCTGCGCGGCGACACGATCACCGGCGTACGGACGGATCGCGGCGACATCGAGGCTGAGATCGTGGTCAACGCTACCGGGATGTGGGGCCGGGAGTTCGCGCGCTTGGCCGGGGTGGACGTACCCCTCCAGGCTGTCTCCCACTATTACGTCGTCACCGACGAGATCCCTGGCCTGCAACGCAATCTGCCCACGATCAAGAGCGGCGACGACTACTCCTACGTCAAGGACGAGGCCGGTGCCTTGATGGTCGGCTTCTTCGAGCCGGGCGGCTACCCGTGGGCCTCACGCGGCATCCCCGCGGGCAGCACGTTCACCCGGCTGCCCGAGGACTGGGAGCACCTCGGCCCGTTCTACGAGCAGATGACCGAGCGGTTCCCGATCCTGGCGAACACCGGCATCCGGCTGCACTTCTGCGGCCCGGAAAGCTTCACTCCCGACGGCCTCTACCACCTCGGCCCGGCCCCGAACGTCCGCAACTACTTCGTCGCGGCCGGCTTCAACTCGATCGGGTTCCTCAGCGGCCCCGGCGCCGGCTCGGTGCTCGCCGACCTGATCGTCGACGGCCGCAGCGAGATCGACGTGCCCGAGCTCAGCCCGTGGCGTACGCAACGGCACGAGACCAACCGCCGCTTCCTGGAGTTGCGCGCCACCGAAACGCTCGACACCGCGTACGCCGTGCACTGGCCGTTCCAGCAGAAGACCACCGCACGCGGACTGCGGCGCAGCCCTTTACACGACCGGCTCTCCGATGCGGGCGCGGTGTTCGGCGAACTGTGCGGTTGGGAGCGCGCGAACTGGTACGCCCCGCCCGGGGTCGCGCGTGAGTACGGCTATTCCTTCGGCCGGCAGAGCTGGTTCGACCACTCCGCCGCCGAGCATCGCGCGGTGCGTGAGAACGTCGGACTGGTCGACACCTCGTCGTTCGGCAAGCTGCTCGTGCAGGGCCGCGACGCACTGACCGTGCTGCAGCGGGTCTGCACCAGCGACATCGACGTGGCCGTCGGCCGGATCGTCTACACCCAATGGCTCAACGAGTTCGGCGGCATCGAGGCCGACGTCACCGTCACTCGCGTCGGCGAACGTGAGTTCCTCGTGCTCAGCGGCCCGGCGACCCTGCGGCACGACCACGCCTGGCTGCTGCGTCAGATCGGCGACGACGAGGCCGCGACCGTCGCAGACGTGTCCGGGTCGTACGCCATGCTCAGCGTGATGGGCCCGCGGTCCCGCGACCTGCTGCAGCCGCTGACCGACGCCGACCTCTCGAACGAGGTGTTCGCGTTCGGCACATCCCGCGAGATCGACCTGGGCTGGGGCTTCGTCCGTGCCAACCGGCTGACCTACGTCGGCGAGCTCGGCTGGGAGCTGCTCGTGCCTGCCGACATCGCCGCGCACGTCTACGACCTGCTGGTCACCCACGGGGAGGGCTTCGGACTTCGGCACGCCGGCTATCACGCGCTGAACTCGCTGCGCCTGGAGAAGGCCTATCGCAGCTGGGGCCACGACATCTCCGGCAACGACACACCCCTGGAGGCAGGTCTCGGTTTCACGGTCGCGTGGGACAAGGACTTCCTCGGCCGCGAGGCGCTGCTGCGGCAACGCGAGGCGGGGGTCGAACGGCGCCTCGTGCAGCTGCTGGTCGAGGAGTCACCGGTCCACGCCCACCACGACAGCCCGGTCTTCAAGGACGGAGAGCTGGTCGGCAAGCTCGCTTCGGTGCAGTACGGCCACACCCTCGGTGGACTCGTCGGCCTGGCCTGGGTGCACGGTGCCGCCGACCTCCCGAGGAGCTGGTACGCGAGCGGCGACTTCGAGGTCGAGGTGGCCCTGGACCGCGTCCCCGCCCAGGCGTCCCTCACCCCGATGTACGACCCTCGCTCCGAGCGGGTCACGTCGTAGCGACCGCGTTGGGGCAGGCCGACCCGTGCGGTTCCCGGGGCGGTCGTACCATCGGGTGACCCGTCTCCCACCCGATTGAGGACCGCCATGCCCGACATGGACTCGCCGAGCGCAGCAGCCCCCTGGTGGCGCGACGCAGTCATCTACCAGGTGTACCCCCGCTCGTGGGCCGACTCCGACGGCGACGGGATCGGCGACCTGCCAGGGGTCGCCGCGCATCTGGACCACCTGGTGGCTCTCGGCGTCGACGCTCTATGGCTGTCGCCCTTCTACACGAGTCCGCAGCGCGACGGGGGGTACGACGTCGCCGACTACCGTGACGTCGACCCGGTCTTCGGAACGCTGGCCGACTTCGACGCCGTGGTGACCGGGGCACACGAGCGCGGGTTGCGGGTGATGGTCGACATCGTCCCCAATCACTCCTCGTCCGAGCATCCCTGGTTCCAGGCGGCCCTCGCTGCCGGCCCGGGCAGCCCGGAGCGCGGGCGCTACATCTTCCGGGAGGGTCGCGGCGAACACGGCGAGTTGCCCCCGAACAACTGGCAGAGCAACTTCGGTGGCCCCGCCTGGACTCGCACCACCGACCCGGACGGCACACCCGGCCAGTGGTACCTGCACCTGTTCGATCCCAGCCAGCCCGACTTCGACTGGACCAACCCCGAGATCGCCGAGGAGTTCCGCCAGATCCTGCGGTTCTGGCTCGACCGCGGCGTCGACGGCTTCCGCATCGACGTGGCCCATGGGTTGCACAAGGCGGAGGGCCTCCCCGACGCACCCCTGGCGTACGACTTGGCCACCGACGCCACCGCGAGCCAGCCGATGTGGGACAAGCCGGCCGTTCACGACGTCTATCGCGACTGGCGTCGTCTCGTCGACGAGTACCGGATCCCCGACGCGGACGCCGACAGGATCCTGGTCGCCGAGGCATGGGTGACGCCTGACGAGGCCTTGGCCCGGTACGTGCGGCCCGACGAACTCCACCAGGCGTTCAACTTCGGTTACCTGATGACGCCGTGGACGGCCGCGGCTCAGCGGGGGGCCATCACGGCCGGACTCGCTGCCACCGTGGCGGTCGGAGCGCCGCAGACGTGGGTGTTGTCCAACCACGACGTCCCGCGCCACGCGACCCGGCTGACCTACGACATCGACGGCCCTGCTCGCGTCCGTGGGATCGGCCCGGACGACCCCCAGCCCGATGCGGCCCTCGGCCTGCGGAGGGCCCGCGCCGCTACTGCGGTCATGCTCGCGCTGCCCGGCTCGGCCTACCTGTACCAGGGTGAGGAACTCGGCCTGCCCGACGTGACCACGCTGCCCGACGACGTCCGCCAGGACCCCACCTTCACCCGCAGCGGCGGTGACGACGTCGGACGTGACGGTTGCCGGGTCCCGGTGCCCTGGAACTCCGGCCTGCCCGCCTACGGCTTCAGCCCTACCGGTGCCAGCTGGCTGCCACAGCCCGAGGCGTACGGCCGCTTGGCCCCCGACCGTCAGGAAGGGGTCGAGGGCAGCACCTACGAGCTGTATCGCCGCCTGCTTGCCCTCCGCCGTGAGTACGCTCTGGGCCGCGGGTTGCTGAGCTGGGACGAGCGCGGACCCGGCACGCTGGCCTTCACGATCACTGCCCCTTCGGGCCAGCGGATCGGTGTGCTGACGAGCTTCGGACCCGGGCCTGCCGAACTGCCGGACGGGGAGCTTCTGGTGGCCAGCGAGCCGTTGGTAGACGGGCGGGTTCCGGCGGACACGACAGCCTGGGTCCTCCTCGGCTGACACGCCTCGACGCCGCGCCGAGGCCGCGCGGAGGTTGCGAATACGGGACAATCCCCCTAGGTTCATGTGAGGCACATCACTCCCCCCGGGGAGATTGGCAACCGAGGAGAGCCAGGTGAGGCACATGCGGCGGCGCACGGCATCAGTTCGTCGGCTGGCTGGGCTGGCTGTGCTCGCGACGCTGGCCGGGCCGCTGGCGGCGTGTGGCTCTGGCAGCGACGGCGGCGTTCCGGTGATCAACCTGTTCGGCGGCGCATCGGCGCCCGGGTTCGACAAGGTCATCGCCGACTGCAACGCGCAGGCGAACGGCGAGTACAAGATCGTCGGCAACCTCTTGCCCAGCGATGCCGACGGCCAGCGTGAGCAGATGGTCCGCCGGCTGGCCGCGGGCGACGACGGGATGGACCTGCTCGGCATGGATGTCGTGTGGACCGCCGAGTTCGCCGAGGCGGGCTGGATCCTGCCGCTCACCGACGAGCAGGCAGCCGAGGCCACGGAGGACACGCTCGAGGCACCCATCCAGACGGCGACCTGGAAGGACAAGCTGTACGCGATCCCCAAGCACACCAACGTGCAGATCCTGTGGTACCGCAAGTCACTCGTGGACAAGGTCGGAGGCGAGCCGCCCAAGACCTGGGACGAGATGTTCGACATGGCCCAGAAGCTCAAGGACATGGGGGAGCCGTACGAGATCGGTTTCACCGGCGCTCGGTACGAGGGCCTGGTCGTCGGGTTCAACACGATCCTTGCCTCGTTGGGCGGCACGATTGTCAACGAGGACAGCACGAAGGCCACCATCGACGACAAGACGGTCCAGGCTCTCGATCTGCTGCACCGGCTCGCCACCTCCGGGCTGGCCAGCAAGTCGCTCTCGAACTCCCAGGAGCCCGAGGTCTTCGCCCAGCTGCAGTCGGGGCAGTCGGCGTTCAGTCTCAACTGGCCCTACGTGCTCTCGAGTATGCGGACGGCCGGGGAAACGGACCCGCAGAGCAAGACGGTCGCCGACGACCTCGGCTTCGCCGCGTTCCCGGCGGCTGCGGACGGTGAGGACTCTCGTGTGACGGTTGGCGGCATGAACTACGCGATCAGCAAGTTCAGCAAGCACCCGAAGGAGACCTTCGACGCGGCGATGTGCCTGCGCTCGCCAGAGGCGCAGTTGACGGTGTCAACCGTATCGGGCGAGCCACCGGTCAACACGACCGTGTTCGACATGCCGGAGTTCAAGAAGGTCTACCCCCAGGGCGACGTCATGCGCGCGTCGTTGGAGACAGCCAGCTCGCGGCCGATCTCACCGGTGTACCAGAACATCTCGACGATCATCTCCTCGACGCTTTCGCCGCCCTCCTCGATCGATCCCGAGAAGACGGCTGACAAGCTCGACGAACTGATCACCGAAGCCATCGAGGGGAAGGGGATCTTGCCGTGAGCACCACCGTGCCGCAACTCGACGACGAGGGTGCCCGGATCGCGCGCCAGCGTTATAGCGAGGGCAAACGGGCCGAGCGCCGGCTCGGCCTGCTCCTGGTCTCCCCGGCCGTGATCATCATGCTGCTGGTGACCGCGTACCCGGTCGTCTACGCGATCTGGCTCTCGTTGTTCCACGCCGACCTGCGTACGCCCGACCAGAACGCCTTCGTCGGGCTGGACAACTACATAACGGTTCTCTCGAGCCCGATCTGGTGGCGGGCGTTCTGGTTTACCTTGCTGCTGACGGTCGTGGGCGTCGTGTTCGAGCTGGCGCTCGGCATGGCGCTGGCCGTGGTCATGCACCGGACGATCGTCGGACGCGGCCTGGTGCGGACCTCCTCGTTGGTGCCGTACGCCATCGTCACGGTCGTTGCCGCATTCAGTTGGCGCTTCGCCTGGACCCAGGGGATGGGCTGGCTTGCCGGTGACTCCGCGCCGCTGACCGGCCACTGGACGTCGTTCTGGATCATCGTGCTGGCTGAGGTCTGGAAGACCATTCCGTTCATGGCGCTCCTGCTGATGGCGGGCCTGGCACTGGTGCCCGAAGACCTGCTCAAGGCCGCGTCGATGGACGGGGCGTCGGCATGGCAGCGGTTCTGGCGTATCACGGTTCCGCTGATCAAGCCGTCGATCCTGGTCGCGGTGCTCTTCCGGACGATGGACGCGTTCCGGGTCTTCGACAACATCTACGTCCTGACCAGCGGAGCCAACGACACCTCGAGCGTCTCGATCGTCGCCTACAACAATCTGATCAAGGGACTGAACCTGGGCATCGGGTCGGCGATGTCGGTGCTGATCTTCGTCACCATCGCGATCATCGCGTTCATCTTCGTCAAACTCTTCGGCGCCGCAGCGCCGGGGGCCAGCGACGGCGGGAGGCGCTGAGCATGAGTACGATCGCGACCCCGCAACGGCGCGCAACCTGGTGGGGAGTCAACGCGCTGGTCTTGTTGTACGCGTTCATCCCCGTCATCTGGATCATCTCGCTGTCGCTCAAGCCCGACGGGATCCTCAACGACGGCAAGTTCTGGCCGACCAAGACCACCTTCGAGCACTATCAGGCGATCTTTGAGAACGACGACTTCGTGCGCGCTCTGGTCAACTCGATCGGGATCTGCCTGATCTCGACCTTCCTCGCGATCGTGGTGGGCACCATGGCCGCGTACGCCGTGGCCCGCTTGGACTTCCCCGGCAAGGGGGCCGTGGTCGGGGTGTCGCTGCTGATCGCCATGTTCCCGCAGATCGCCCTGGTCACCCCGCTGTTCGACATCCTGACCAAGATCGGGCTGTTCGACACCTGGCTGGGACTGATCATCCCTTACATCACCTTCGCCCTGCCGCTGGCGATCTACACGCTCAGCGCGTTCTTCCGGGAGATCCCGTGGGAGCTGGAGAAAGCCGCGAAGATGGACGGCGCCACGCCGTACCAGGCCTTCCGCAAGGTGATCGCGCCGCTGGCGATGCCGGGCGTCTTCACCACCGCGATCCTGGTCTTCATCAGCTGCTGGAACGACTTCCTCTTCGCAATCTCGCTAACGTCGAGCTCGCGGTCGCGCACCGTGCCCGCGGCGCTGAGCTACTTCACCGGCGCGACCACGTTCGAGAAGCCGACGCAGGCGATCGCGGCGGCGGCCGTGATCATCACCATCCCTATCGTCGTCTTCGTCCTGTTCTTCCAGCGGCGGATCGTCGCGGGCCTCACCAGCGGCGCCGTCAAGGGCTGACCGTCGAAAGGAGAAACCATGGCTGAGATCGTCCTGGACCATGTGGTCAAGCGCTATCCCGACGGTGCCCTGGCCGTCGAGGACTTCAACCTCACGATCGAGGACGGCGAGTTCATCATCCTCGTCGGCCCGTCGGGCTGCGGGAAGTCGACCACGCTGAACATGGTTGCCGGCCTGGAGGACATCACCACCGGCGAGCTGCGGATCGACGGCACGGTGGTCAACGACAAGGCACCGAAGGACCGAGACATCGCGATGGTGTTCCAGTCCTATGCGCTCTATCCCCACATGACGGTGTTCGAGAACATGGCGTTTCCGCTCACTCTCGCGGGCGTCGACAAGGCGACGATCCAGTCGAAGGTGGGGGAGGCGGCGCAGATGCTGGAGCTCGAGCAGCATCTGGACCGCAAGCCGTCCAACCTGTCGGGTGGCCAGCGTCAGCGAGTGGCGATGGGCCGGGCGATCGTGCGCAATCCGAAGGCGTTCCTGATGGACGAGCCGCTCTCCAACCTCGATGCGAAGCTTCGAGTCCAGATGCGCACCCAGGTCGCGCGGATCCAACAGGCACTGGCGACCACCACGCTCTACGTCACCCACGACCAGACCGAGGCGATGACGCTCGGGGATCGCGTCGTGGTGATGCGGGCCGGGAAGATCCAGCAGGTCGGCAGTCCTACCCAGCTGTACGAGCACCCGACGAACCTGTTCGTGGCTGGCTTCATCGGCAGTCCGTCGATGAACTTCCTGCCCGGGAGCGTCAACGGAGACTCCGTCAGCACGGCGCTCGGCGTCCTGCCGGTCCCGGATGCCGTCAAGCCGGCCCTGCAGTCGGGCGCTGCCGGCCGCGAGGTCATCGTCGGCATCCGGCCCGAGCACTTCGAGGACGCCACGCTGGTGGCAGCGGAGGCGCCCGGCGCGCGGGTCAGCGTCGGTGTGGACATCGTGGAGGAGATGGGCTCGGACGTGTACGCCTACTTCACGGTGCAGGACCATGCGACCAGCGCCGAGCTGGCCGATCTCGAGACCGACGCGAGTCTGCTGGGCGGCGGGACTCAGATCAACGCCCGGCTCAGCGCCGAGTCCCGCGTGCGTGGCGGCACCGCGGCGGAATTGCACATCGACACCTCCAAGATGCAGGTCTTCGACGCCGCGTCGGGGGAGAACCTCGGGAACGGCTGATCAATGCGCTTTGAGGTGATCGAGTGCCCGGCGAGGAACGAGTCGGGTGTATCGAGATCGCGTCGGCGTCTCGATACGGCCCTCGGCTAGCGTTTCGGACCAGTCGACGACCAGCAGTGGCTCGATACCCGCATCGCACGGCGCGTCCGATCAGGGTTTGCGGCGGGACCTGCGCTGGCCGGCGGACGGAAGGCTTGCCATGATCTCGCGGCTCCAGGCGTGCTCTCGGATCAGCCGGTAGCGCTCGCCGGACACACGGAGGTACGCGTCGGCCTCGGTCTCGTCCTCACCCCTCAAGCCGGCGTCCGCGATCAGATCCAGCACCGGCTGGTATTCCTCCTCGAACCATCGCTCTGCCATGGTCTCCTTGTCCAGCAGCGCACCCTCGGCCTGCATGGTGCGCGCGGCCCAGGCCTCGACGATCTCCGCGAGACTGCCGTAGGTGTAGGGCTCGCTGACCACGACCCGCTTGCGCAATCGCGGCGCGAGCGGGACCCGCTGCACGAAGATCTTGCGCCAGACCTTGAGCTCGCGGGCCTCCCTGCTGCCGAAGTCTTGTGGCTCCAGCAGCGTCTGCACCTCGGTGACCTCGGCCTCGATCAGCCGGAGCCGCAGGGCACGCGCGACGGACACGCGGTGGTGCCCGTCCCGGACGAAGTAGTAGTCCCCGAGCTGGTAGACGTCGATCGGGGGGATCTCCTCGCCGACCCTGCTGGCTCGGGCCAGCCGCTCCCAGCGGGCGCGGCTCTTGTCGGAGGTCGGGCGGAACCGGCGGTCGAAGTCCCGGACCTTGTCGACCGAACCGACGATCGCGTCCAGCGGGATCAGCCGCAGCCCGACCCGGCGCTCGCCGCGGCGGCCGAGCGCGTCGACGACTTCGTCGAAGGACAACGCCCGGGTGGACTCGCCCCCGTCGCCGCGCAGCCGTGCGGCCAGCGCCGAGAGTGTCTGGAGGCGGCGCGCTCGCAGGAAGTCGCTCTCCGCGTCGACGCGCGGTGATCCGGAGTCAGCCATCGCGGGCCGCCAAGTGAAGAGCCGGGGCGATCTCCATCATCCGGTACGGCACGACGTTGCGGATCGTGGTCCCCCCGGCCTGCCGGTCGGGCTGCTGCTGTCCGTAGGGGTGGATGTGCCCGTGCAGATGCCACCTCGGACGCAATCGCTCGATCACGTCGTGCAGCGCCTCGACACCGTGATGTGCCGGGTCCTCGCCGTCGCCCAGGCCTCGGGGCGGCGCGTGGGTGAGCAGGACATCGACAGGCCTGCCCGCCTTCTCCACGACCTTGACCAGTCGGCGCGCGCGCTTGACGAACTCGTCCTGGGTGTACTGGTTGGGACCGTCGTGGTAGCGCACGCTCCCGCCGAGGCCTGCGACGCGCAGACCGCAGACGTCGGCGACGGAGACGTCCACGTTCACGCAGCCGTGCGGACGTGGATCCTCGTCAGGCATGCCGTTGCCGTGCATCAGGCCGAGCAGGCCGGTGTAGGTCGGCTTCACGGCGGGGTCGTGGTTGCCGGGTACGAACGCGACAGGGACGTCGAGCATCGAGGACAGGAACTCCAGGTAATCCCACGGTAGGTCGCCCGCACTCAGCACGAGGTCGGGGCGCAGCCGACGAACCGCGGCGTCGTGGATGACCGCTGAAATCTCGTCGGCGATCGCAAGCACTCGGACCATGGCTCAACGGTACGTCCACGAGGGACGCTGAGGAACCGCTCCGGGGCTGTAAGGGAAGTAGGCGACTTCGGCGGCTCGTGCCCGGTCGGCGTCTCGCTACACGCCTCGTCCCTCGGCGCTACTCGACGACCGGAGTGGCTCGATGCGTTCGTCCGCGAGTGCGCGACGCGACCATGTCGATCCGCTGGCAGACTGTTCGGGTGACCCGAGCCGGAGGAACCGACGATGACGTCCCCTGCGACGTGACTGTTGTCGGTGAGGCACTGGTCGATGTCGTCACGACGGCATCGGGCGTGCGGCGCCGGCCGGGTGGGAGCCCGCTCAACGTCGCGGTGGGTCTGGCCCGCCTCGGTTGGCCGACCTGCCTGGTCGCCGAAGTCGGGGACGACCCGGACGGCACGCAGATCCGGGCACATCTGGCCGAGTCGGGGGTCAGCGAGGCGTCTTTGCTGACCGTGCCGCGGACCTCGACCGCAACCGCGACCATCGGTGCGGGTGGGTCGGCGGCGTACGAATTCGACGTCACCTGGTCGCTCAGATCTGGCCTGCGGGTATCCGGGCGGTTGGTGCATACCGGCTCGATCGCAGCCGTGCTGGCGCCCGGAGCTGACCGGGTCGCCGAGCTGGTGCTGCACCGGCCGCCGGGGGTGCTGGCGTCGGTCGATCCGAACATCCGGCCGGAGATGATCCCGGACCGGGCTGCCGCGGTCGACCGCATCGGCCGGCTGATCGCCGCCGCCGACATCGTCAAGCTCAGCGACGAAGACGCTTCCTGGCTCTATCCCGGCGAGTCTCCGGAGTCCGTCGAGCAGCGGATTCTCGGTGCTGGCGTCGCGCTCGTCGCGACGACCCGCGGGCCGCTTGGCGCGTGCTTGCGTACGGCCGGTGCGAGGATCGAGGTGCCCGCGATGGCCGAGTCCGTCGTCGACACGATCGGTGCCGGTGATGCGTTCATGTCGGGCCTGCTGGCCGGTGTCTTGACCCGTGGCCTTCCCGGTGGCGGAGTGGACGAGGCAGCCCGGCTCCGGGAGATCGGCGAGCTCGCCGCGGCCTGCGCTGCCGTCGTCGTTGCCCGCCAAGGCGCCGACCCTCCGTGGGCGCACGAACTACGACGCTGACCAGCACGGCCCCGGCACCGTCGAGTTGGCGCGAATCCTCACCGAGTTGGCATGAATCCTCGCGACGATTCGTGCCAACTCGACGACGATTCATGCCAACTCGGCAGTTTTCAGCGGACGGTGAAGGTCGTCGTGCCGATGCTCGTGTATTGGTCGGTGAGCAGGTAGTGCACGACGTACTTGCCCGGTGGTAGCGGCCACGGCTTGCCCTGGTGGTCGTGGCCAAGCACGAGCTCGCCCTGGGCGCTGGGCGGCAGCGCGCCGGCATCGTGCCCGCCGGTGTAGCCCCAGATCAGGTAGTCGTCCTTCTCCGGGTCGGCGGCTCGGGCTCGGTAGACGCCGATCCAATCCCAGCGGTTGGCCGGGCCGTCGGTCCAGCTCACGGTGATCGGGTCGCCGACTGCGTACGCCGTCGCGTCGGTCGTGAGCTTCACGCGTGCGTGCCGGGGGCGTACGTAGAGGCTGTTGGTCGCGATCTTCTCACCCGCGCTGTCGGCCAGCGTGACGTCGTACGCGCCGGGGTCGAGCTCGCGTGTGGGGACGTCGAGGGTTCCGGAGTCGCGGTCGGTGGCGTACTCCGCTGCCGATGGACCGCTCAGCCGCACCGATCCTCCGCCGGCGCCGGCCGGGAGTCGATAGGTCACGGTGACCTTGTCGCCCCGGGTGAGCATCCGGCTGGACAGCGCGACGGTGGTGGGGACGGGCACGGGTCGCACGGTGAGCTCGGAGAGCACCGCCCGGTGATCGGAGGTCCACTTCGAGTAGGCCAGGTCCACTCCGGCTCTGCCCTTCTCGCCGACGACCTGACTGCTCTTCACCTGCACCGGGCCCCCGACGTAGGCGAAATCGATGCGCCGCGGACTGCCCGAACGCTTCGCGACGCCGCCCCACGTGTTGCCCGGATCGGTCTCCGGGTCAAGGTGCGCCTCGCGGTAGCTGTCGCGCAGACCGGCGCCGACGAGTGCCTCGCTCACCGGCCAAGCGACCGGGCCGATGCCGCCATGTTGGGTCGCTGTCGCAGCGGTCCAGTCGAGGTGTGACGGCTCGTTCAGGTCACCGGTCAGGAACACCGGCCATCCGTCGCCGAGCAGCGAGGAGGCCGAGGGGAGCAGCTTGTCGATGGAGGGCTTGCGCACTTCGTTCTCCGTCGCGAGCACCTGCTCGACGGGTACGCCGCGCGCGAGTCGGTTCGGCCCGTCCTTCACGTAGTCGAGGTGGGTGTTGATCATCGCCACCGCTTCGCCTGGGCGCACCTCGATGTAGGCGTAGAGGCCGTCGGCATGTGACGGCTCGAGGATCGGATACTTCGATTCGACAACAGTTGCAGGCCGACGTCGTAGTAGGGATAGCCGGCCGCCTTGGCGATCGCGGGGAGTCGGTTGTAGGACTCGAGCACCCCGACCACGTCGGCGTCGAGGTCACGTATCACCCGGTCGGTCGACTTGGTGCCGCCGTACTCGACGTTGAACACGAGCAGCTTCAGATCCATCGGGGCCGTGCTTGGTGCCGCGGAGGGCGTGAGTTCGAGTGCGGCCTTGTCGCTGGTGCAGGCGGTCAACGTCAAGCAGGCAAGGGCGACGGAGGTGGCGAGGACGGAGGCAGTACGCATGGGCTCTCCTGGCTGACTGCCTGATCAGTCAGGATGAGCCTAAGGCGGCTCGGGACAGGGACTCAAGGGATTCGACGGCCCGTTTGCTCCGACTCGGCGAGGATTCGTGCCAACTCGGTGAGGATTCGTGCCAAGTCGACGGAGATTCGTGCCAACTCGGCGGGGCTCTGGACGGTTTGACTGTACGTTCAGTAAGGTCGGTTCATGATCCAGAAGACCCCGTTCCACGAGCGGCTCGCCGAGCTGAACGAGTCCCACTTGTGGGGGCACTGGTCGGGCTACCTGTCCGCGCAGCGGTTCGGCAACTCCGCCAAGCACGAGTACTTCGCGGTGCGCAACAGTGCCGGGTTCATCGACACCTCGCCGCTGTACAAGTACCGGATCACCGGCCGTGACGCCGAGCGGTTCCTGGCCGGCGTGATGACCCGCGACATCCGCTCATGCCGCTCCGGCAAGGCGCAGTACACCGTCTGGTGCGACGACCGCGGGTTCGTGTTGGAGGACGGTGTGGTCTTCCGCGAGTCCGACAACGAGTTCTTCCTGACCGCGGCCGAGCCCAACGCCGGGTACTTCGGTGACCTGATCGGCCGGCTCGACGTTCAGATCGAAGAGGTCACCGACCAGTACGGCATGCTCGCCGTCCAGGGCCCGCGGTCCAGGCAGATCCTGGCCAAGATCGCGCCCGGCGTCGAGAGATTGGGCTACTTCGACCACGCCGAACTCAAGATCGGCACGGCTCCGGTGACGATCTCGCGCACCGGCTACACCGGCGACCTCGGGTACGAGGTGCGCGTCGGTAGGGACGACGCGCTGGCTGTGCTCGACGCGGTCATCGAGGCCGGCAACGGCCAAGGTCTACGGCCGTTCGGCGAGGAGGCGCTGCTGATGACCCGCATCGAGGCTGGCCTGGTGCTGATCAACGTGGAGTTCTTCTCCAGTCGCTACGCGTTCAACGACTCCGACCGGATCACGCCCAAGGAGCTCGGCATGGGCTGGATGCTCAAGGGCATCGACGACGACTCGCGCCCGTTCATCGGTCGGGCCGCGATCCGCAAGGAGCTGGCCGAGAAGACGTCGCGTTGGGCCAGCGTCGGCATCGCCGTGGACTGGGCCGACTACGACCGCGTCTACGACGAGGTCGGGCTGATCCCGCCCAAGGACGAGACGCCGCAGGAGTACGAGTCGATGCTGTACGACGACGAGGGTGAGCTGATCGGGTACGCCACCAGCCTGATGTACTCGCCGATCCTGCAGCGCCACATCGCGATGGCCCGCGTACGCCCCGCGTTCGGCAAGTCCGGGACCGGCGTACACCTCGAGCTCACCATCGACCACCACTACGAGACGGTCAAGGCGGAAGTCACCCGCATGCCCTTCTTCAACCCGACCCGAAAGACGGCCTAAGCCATGGCAACTGACAAGAGTTACGACGTCATCGTGATTGGTGGAGGACATAACGGTTTGGTGAATGGCGCCTACCTGGCCAAGGCCGGCCTCAAGGTGCTGATCGTCGAGCGACGCCACCTGGTCGGCGGGGCTGCGATCACCGAGGAGCTGCGGCCCGGTTTCAGCTTCACCTCGTTCTCCTACGCGCTGAGCCTGATCCGGCCCGACGTGGTGCAGGATCTCGACTTGGTCAAGCACGGGTTCATGCCGATCCTGCTGCCGAACTCGTTCGCGCCCGACGAGCAGGGCGGCTACCTGCTGCTCGGCCAGGACCGCGACGAGAACCTCAAGGAGATCATGCGG
Source organism: Nocardioidaceae bacterium (assembly GCA_047605165.1). GTDB lineage: Bacteria > Actinomycetota > Actinomycetes > Propionibacteriales > Nocardioidaceae > SSC3. Next base: position 50,987 of record JASGGG010000005.1, on the reverse strand, counting down.
CACTCGGCGCACGACGCCGACGCGATGGACCGCTACGAGTACGACATGGAGCGGGTCTGCCAGTTGGTCAAGCCGCTGATCGACAAGGCGCCGCCCAACATCTTCGGCAAGGCACCCGAGGATGCCGCGGAGGTCGCCGACCTGCTCAAGCACCTTGGCGGCGCGGACCAGAAGGTCATCCACGACATGGTGCGACTGCTCACCGGCAGTGCCGCCGACTTCCTCGACGACTACTTCGAGAACGACCTGCTCAAGGGATACATGGCGTCCTCGGGGATCATCGGCACCAAGGTCGGCCCGATGTCGCAGGGCTCGGGCTTGTGCCTGCTTTACCATTCGCTCGGCGAACACGACGGGCATCTCGGTGTCTGGTCGTTCCACAAGGGCGGCAACGGTGGTCTCACCCAGGTGATCGCCAGGGCGGCGCAGGCGTTCGGTGCCGAGATCCTGCTCAACGCGCCGGTGGACAGCGTGATCACCAAGGACGGCAGGGCGATCGGCGTCGCGTTGGAGGACGGTACCGAGCTCACCGCCAAGGCCGTCGTCAGCGCGATCGACCCGCGACGAACGTTCACCGAGCTGGTCGATCCGCGCGAGCTGCCCGCTGATCTGGTCGAGAACATCGACCGGATGCGCTTCGGTGGCACCTCGGCCAAGGTCAACTTCGCGCTCGACGGGCACCCGCGGCACCCGGCGATGGGCGATCGTACGGACTATCTGCACGGCTTCCTCAATATGGCGCCGTCGATGGAGTACCTCGAGCGGGCCTTCGACGCCGCCAAGTACGGCTGGTACAGCGACCGCCCCTACCTCGACTGCTCGGTGCAGTCGTTCGTGGACCCCGACATGGCGCCCGAGGGCAAGCATGTGATGTCGTGCTTCGTGCAGTACGCGCCCTACCACCTCAAGGGCAGCGACTGGGACACCGAGCGGGAGAAGTTCGCCGACGTCGTACAGAACACGTTCGAGTCGTTCTTCCCCGGCTTCGGGGACCTGGTGCTGCAGCGCGAGGTGCAGACCCCGCTCGACATCGAGCGCACCGTCGGGCTGACCGAGGGCAATATCTTCGCCGGTGAGTTCCTCGCCCCGCAGATGTACTTCTTCCGCCCGGCCCCCGGCTACAGCGACTACCGTACGCCGATCGAGGGCTACTACCAGTGCGGCTCCGGTACCCACCCTGGCGGCTGCGTGATGGGCGGCCCCGGCAAGCTCGCCAGCCGCGCGATCCTCAAGGACCTGCGCGCCCAGGAGTAACGAACCAGCGATCTGAGTACGCGGGCTCAGGCGCCGCGGTCTCCACCCGATGAGACTGGAGGTATGAAGCTCCACAACGTACTCGACGTCCTGCTCCGAGCGGCGGTTGTGCTGGTGGCGACCGAAGCCGTGACCTGGCTCTACGACGAGGGCCAGAGCCAGCCCGATGCGCTGGCATCCGGGCTCACCGCGCTGATGGTGATGGCGTCGGTCAGCGCGCTCTGGGGCATGCTTGACGGATTCCGGTGGCGGCCGCTGCGGCTGTGCCTGACCTGGATCGCGACCGGCGTGCTCGTCGCGGCCGGCACCTGGGCGTGGGACGCGTTGCGGTACGGTTCGATCGACTGGTCGGGTTTCGCCGGTGACCTGTCCTTCTTCGCGCTGCTTGTCTCGATCGCCGCGATCGCCTGCGGTGTCATCCAGTCGTCGTTCAACAAGCCCGTCGGCCAGCCGCGTTAGCTCGGTAGGGCTGGTGCACCGCCTACTTGGTGACGATGAGCTTGGTCGTGCCCTTGGCCTTGGCCAGGTGCTTGTCTCCGGCGTAGGCGACCGTGACGGACTTCCTGCCCGGAGCCATGCTCTTGGCGATCCCGATCTTGACAGTCGCCTTGCTGTGGGCGTTGAGCCTGGCGGTCCGGGTCTTGCCGGCCAGTTTGACGGTGACCTTGCCGGTCGGCTTCAGCCCGGTCGCCTTCACTGTCACGGTGAGGGTGACCGTCTTGCCGCGCTTGACTCTTTGGGGTGCCTTGACGGCGACCTTCGGGACCGCCTTGACCACGGTCACCTGCACGGTGCCGGTCGACGGGTTGAACCGGCCGGTGACACCGGGATAGGTCAGGGTCAGGGTGTGGCGGCCCAGCGCCAGGCTCTTGGCCGGCAGCGTGAGTGTTGCCTTCCCGCCGGTCAGGCCACCGGAAACGGTCGTCGAGCCGGCCTTGACCGTCACCTTCCCGGTCGCGCCCGGCGCGACCTTCACCGTCACCTTCGCGGTCTTGCCGTAGGCCTGTTTGACTGCGCCCGCGGTCACCGTGGTGTCCAGAGTGCCGGTGACCTCGAAGTCGAGGCCGACCGTGCGCACCACGTCGCCGGTCAGCAGCGACCCGCTGAGCAGGCGCACGTTGTGGGTCGAGCCCTCGGTCCACGAGGAGAGGTCCGCGTCCGAGTTGCTCGCGGTGGGATAGGGCAACTCGACTTGCCAGGCGCCCGTCGAGTCGGCCTGAACCACGCCCCAGATCGTCTTGTTCGCCTTGAAGGCGTCCGAGGCCGTCGTGTCCGCTGGGTAATCGAGGTCGAAGGTCCGGGTCACCCCACCGTCGTCGAGCTTGAACCCGATGATGGATCCCTTGGTGCCGCTCTCGGTCTTCCAGCCGGTGCCCGACACGACGATCGCATCGCCGGCTCTGACTTGCGCGGACACCTGCTCGGCGTGCGCATCGGCGGCGTGCGCGGGGGCTGCGCTGAGTGCTCCGGCGACGAGGGCCGCGGCGAACAGCGCTGCGACCCGGGTCGACCAGCGTGCTGAAGTCTGGATGCTCATGTCGGTGATCCCGTCCTGCGTCGAGCGCTGGCGAGGCCAGCGATGGTTGTCCGACCACCCTAGCAAGCAAAATTAGGCTTGCCTAAGTTACATCCGATCAATGGGCATGACCATGCGGTCAGACATCAGCAGGCAGGATCGTGAATGCGTCGAATCCCGAGGTGAGTGGTCGAATGGCGCGGAAGTCGCGTTGATCGAGGGTGAAGATGCGGTTGGTGCGGTAGCGGTCGGCAATCGAGACTCCGACGCCATCGGCGAGATTGAGCTCGAGGCTCGCGTACGCCTGCCGCACTTGGTGGGCGATAGCGAGGTCGTCAAGGGAGACGGCGGCGAGGGTGTAGTCGCCGTCGGCGATCCGGTCGGTCAGCGACTCGATAGCTTGGAGTGCCCCGTCGAAACCGAACTCGCGATGCACCAGGTGGTCGAGCTCGGTCAGGACGAGCGGTGAGATCACGAGCCGCTCCGAGCCCATCACGGCGAGCGCGCGACGGTGCTCCTCCTCCCCGTCGTCGAATGCTGCGAGGAGTGCGGAGGTATCCGCCACGACGACTGCCGCCGGGTTCACCCGAGCGCTCATCGTCGGGCGGCGCGCTCGGCGATCTGTTCCACCAGCGTGCGGTCGCGCTCCTCGGGCGATCGCGTACGCCCGCCGTGGAAGACCGGGAGTGGCTTTGCTCGCTTGGGCCGGGTGCTCGCGTCGAGTAGTTGGGCGACACCGCGGCGGATCAGCTCGGCCTTGCTCACGCCTTCCGCCCGCGCCTCGGCCTCGAGCCGCAAGTCGAGCTCCTCGGGGAGGTAGACGGTGGTCTTCTGCATGCCATATATGGTACCTGCCTGGCAGTCGACGCGGCCTACGCCGGATCAGGACCCGGCGAGCCAGGCGCGGGCCGCGACGAGCTCGGCTATCAGGGTCTCGGTGAGCAGGCGTACGTCGTCGTTGTCGTCGTGTGGGTAGCGCAGGGTATGGGCGATGTCGGGAATGTCCGCGCCGACTCCCACGACCGTGCTGCCGCGCTGGGTCGTCCAGTCCAGCAGCTGGGCTTCCCAGCGGGATCCGCCGAGCAGGAGCATCCGGTAGTCGGTGGTCTTGGTGAGGTAGACGTCGACATGACTCCAGTCGCCGGTCTCGCAGCCGACCGCCGGCAGGCGCGGCCCTTCGCGCAGCATCAACGCGGACTGATAGGCCGACGAGATTCGCCGAGCGGGCGCGACGATGTGGGTGCCGTGCGGGCCGAGCAGCAGCTCGTCGAGCGAGGGTCGCCACGACGACTCGGTCGCCAGCAGGTGCTCCGCGGCCTCGGCCGCGTCGTCGAGTGGGACCGGTGCGCCGCCGACCAGTTGGCGGCTCAGTTCCAGCAGCAGCGCGACTGTGTGCTGGTACGAGCGGCACGCGACTCCACCGCGCTCCTCCCCGGCCTGCATCCAGACGGTGCGAGTCGCACGTTCGGTCAGCGGTCCCGGTTTGTTCGCCAGCGCCACGAACTCCGCCCCGAGCCGGTCGACCGCGTCGATGGTCTCGACCGACCCAGCCGAGGCCGAGACGGCGATCACGACTGTCTCCGGCCCGATGCGGGGGAGCAGGTCGCTGCTGGCCAGCTCGGCGACAGCGTCGATGCCGCCCGCGCGCAGCCGTGCTGCCGCCACCAGATTCGCGTAGTGGGAGGATCCCATGCCCAGCAACACGATCCGTGGCCGCTCGGGCAGGAAGCGCCAGACGCCGTCGGGTCGCAGCGCGCGCAGCCACTCGGGCTTGGCTTGCAGATCGGCGAGGAACAGGTCGGGCTTCACAGTCGTCCTCTCCTTCGCAGGGCGGCCTCGGGTACGTAGCGCCACTCGGGTAGGTGATCGTGCGCGTAGTCGAGCTCACGCTGGATCTGGTCGTCGGCGTACGCGTCGAGCAGCGAGTCGTCGAGCAGGTGCCCGGCGCGGGCGCGGTAGGCGTCGAGGAATTCTTGTTGCACTGCTGCCGTCCAGTCGGCGACGGACTGTTCGGGGATCTCCGGGTCGTACTTGCGTACGACATAGCCGACGTTCTCCAGCGACAGCAGCATGCCCGCGACGTCGTAAGCCGCGGGACGGTGCTCGACTCGTTCGTCGGGGGTCAACGTCGGGTTGCCGTCGAAGTCCAGTACGTAGAGGCGACCCGACGGGTCGCGCAGGATCTGCCCCACGTGGAAGTCGCCGTGGACGGCGACCAGGGGTCTCGACGGACGCTCCTCGGCTAGCGCCTCGGCGCTGCTCGACCGGCGGCCGGGACGTTCTTGGGCTGGTGCTTCGGCGCTGCTCGACCGGTGGTGTGTCTCGGTGTTGCTCGACTGGTTGATCGGGTCGGCGAGGGCCAGGTGCATGTCGGCGGTCAGCTTGCCGAGCTCGCCGCCGAAGGGGAGCGCCGGACCGGGCTCGATACCCAGTGCGACCCGTGCCTCATGCAGGCACCAGATCCAGCCATCGGTCGCGTCCGCCACCAAGTCGGCGGCGGTGGCGACGGGGACCCAGTGGCCGTCGGGCGTACGCCATTCCAACGTGCCCCACACGGCCGGCAGCTGGGCGAAACCGGCCGCGGCGAGGCGGCGCATCCGCTCGGGTGCGGGATGAGGGCCGACCAGCGGGACCGTGATCCACTTGACCACCGCTCGGTTGTCGACGATCACCGAGTGGTTGGTCTGGTCGACGCCGACCTTGCGCTCGGAGGAGCTGAGCGTTTGTGGGAGAGGTCCGCGACTTCGGCGCGGCGTCCGGTCGGCGTCTCGATACGCCCGGCTCGTTCCTCGCCGGGCACTCGACGACCCACAGGCCTCGTTCCTCGGCGCACTCGCCGACCCGAGAGGCTCGATCGGACGACTGCCCGGCTCCCAGCGGAACCCCTCGGGGACAGGGCGCTCGCGCACCCAGTCCAGCAGGCGCGTGCTCGGAGCGTCGCCGACCGTATGGGCCAGCCAGGAGTCGCCCGCTCGTTCGACGACGACCGGGAACGTGGTCGGGTCCACGATCAAGCTCAGCCCTTGGACGCCAAGTAGTCCAGGCCGACCCGCTCGATCACGTCGGCGCCGACGCGGAGCCCGTCGCGTGCCCGGATCGCCTCGCCGGCCGCGGCCGCCCGCGCACGCACGCCCGGGTCGGAGAGCAGCCGCTCGACGGCGTCGAGCAGCTCGGCGTCGGCGAAGCCGTAGGTCGACAGGCGCACGCCGTAGCCGGTCTCGTCCACACGCTGGGCGTTGTCGTACTGGTCCCAGAACAGCGGCAGCACGATCATCGGCTTGCCGAAGTGCAGCGACTCAGTGGTCGTGTTGTTGCCGCCGTGGGTGATCACCAGGTCGACCAGTGGGAGCACCTTGGTCTGCGGCACGATCGAGGAGCCGATCATGTTGTCGGCCAGCCGGATCTCGTCGGCGCGCGGCCCCATGCTCACGATCACCTTGTGCGGCGTGGTTCCGAGCAGGTCGATGAGCCGTTGGAGCAGGGCGATGTCGGCGCCGCCCAGCGAGCCGAGCGACAGGTAGACCAGCCCGGACCTAGCCGGCCGGTCGGCGAAGTCGTCCGGGAGCGTGAAGTCGCCATCGGTCTGCCGGAGGCTGGAGTCCATCCGGTGCCAGGTGTCGTCCAGCGGCCGGGCGGCGGTGTAGTCGAGCTCGGTGGGGAAGACGTAGAGGTTGGCGATCTCGGAGGTATGGATGAAGTCGCGCGCCGGGAGCGGGGGAGCACCCTGTTCCTGCACCCAGGCGTTGAACCCATCCCAGGTCTCCTGATGGGTGCGGTCGAACTCGGCAAGGAACTCTGCCCAGCCGGTGCGATCGGCGACGGGGTAGCCGGAGAAGACCGGTGCGATGCCCTCCCCGCGGATCTCCAGCGGGTTGCAGGAGACGATGCGCACGAAGGGTGCGCCCGAGGTGAGCAGCGCCGGGAACGTGATCACGTTGTCCTCGACGAGCACGTCGGGCCGGTGCTCGGCGATGATCGCCTTGAGCTGCGGCTCGGCGTACTTCGCTCCGTCGATCAGGGCCTGGTAGGTCGGCTGCACGAACGTGGTCAGCTGCTCGATCGTCGGCTTCCTGAACTCGGGCGCGGTGTCGTTGATGAAGTCGATCCAGAACTGGCCGGCTGCCTCCTCGCTGGCGTCAGGGTCCGGCTCGGCGAGGTCGACCAGCGCCTCGACGAACCCGAGCGGCGCGAGCTTGCCCTCCCAGGACCGCTCCGCGGCGAACACGACCTTGTGGCCGCGGTCGAGCAGGACCTTGCCCAGGCCGATGCACTGGTTGGTAGGCCCGTGGGCCGACTCGGGCAGGAAAAGCACGGTGAGGCTCGGGCTCATCGGGATTGCCTTCCGTTGGAGCAGTTTCGGCCGCTGGAGCAGTTTCAGGAATGCGTCCTGAGACACTCTTGCACGAAACGCGGGGAGCTTGGTTGCCCCTACGGAACTCGGAGCCCTGCGTAGTGCCCGGCACAATAGGCGAGTGACCACGACTGAGCTGCCGACCCGCAGGCCGCTGCGGCGGACCCTGCGCGGCACCGGTCTGGTGCTCATGGTGGCGGGTCTGGCGATCCTCGGGTACGTCGGCTGGCAGCTGTTCGGCACGACCTGGGTCTCGCACCGGGAGCAGCACCGGATCATCGACGCGACCGAGCGGGTCTGGGCGGGTGGGAAGACTTCGGCGAAGGACGTCGAGCTGGCCAAGGGGGTCGTGGCGCTGGTGCGGATCCCGGCGCTGGGCAAGGACTACGTCGTCCCCGCTCACCGCGGCACCGACGACGCGACCCTCAGCAAGGGCTTCGGGGTGTTCGGGACCTCTCCGGAGCCCGGGGGCCGGGGCAACTTCGCGTTGGCCGGGCACCGGATCACCCACGGCGAGCCGCTGCGCGGGATGCCGGGGCTGGAGGCGGGCGACCAGGTGCTCGTGCAGACGCGCGACACGACCTATACCTATGTGCTGGACACCGACGGCGACGCGCTGACCGTGGACATGGACGCCGGCTGGGTCACCGAGGACAACCCGGTGGACCCGCGTACCGGCCGCGACACCGCGAGCCAGGCCGGCTCACGGCGGCTGCTCACGCTGGTGACCTGCGCCGAACTCTTCCACACCGACAATCGTCTCGTCGCCTTCGGCCATCTGGTGTCCGAGGAGCCGACCGGCGGTTAGCTGGGATCTGTAAGGAAAGTCCCTCCAGGACTTTGCCTCCTAGCGTCTGGGCGGCGTCTCGATACGCCCGGCTCGTTCCTTGCCAGGCACTCGACGACCGAACGCGTCTCGATACGCCCGGCTCGTTCCTCGCCGGGCACTCGACGACCGAACGCGTCTCGATACGGCCCTCGGCTAGCACCTCGGACCACTCGACGACCGGAAGCGTCTCGATACGCCGTCGCTCGTCCCTCGCGACGGCACTCGATCAGCCTGGTGTGGCTGTTTGTTGGTGGCGGCACCCGATCCGGGTCCACACTCCCGCTGGTGTCGGACGACGGTTTCCTGGAGGCGTCCTTGTCATCGCCGACCAACTTGACCAGGCCCAGCGTGGGCCGAGGCGTCTGGATCGGGAGGGGTCTTGCTCAGCTTTCTCAGGCCGGCCAGTTCACGCTGAGGTACTGCGTCTCGCGGAACTCCTCGAGGCCGGCGCGGGCGCCTTCGCGGCCGAGGCCGCTCTGCTTGAGGCCACCGAAGGGCGCCGACGGGTCGGAGACCAGGCCCCGGTTGATGCCGACCATGCCGGCCTCGATCCGCTCCCCGAGCCGTAGCGCCCGGCCGAGATCTCCGGCGAACACGTAGGCGGCGAGGCCGAATTCGGTGTCGTTGACCTGGCGCAGCAGTTCCTCGTCGTCGGTCCACGTGACGATCGGTGCGACCGGCCCGAAGATCTCCTCGGTCAGGATCGCGGCGTCGGCGGGTACGTCTGTCAAGACGGTCGGTGCGAAGAAGTAGCCGGGCGCGTCGGGCAGCTCGGCCTGATAGGCGATGCGGGCGCCGGCGGAGACGGCCTGGTCGACGACGGCGGTGATGCGCTCGACCGCGGCTGCCGAGATCATCGGCCCGATCGCCGCGCCGTCCAAGGCTTCGCCGACGGCCAGCTTCTCGACCTGCTCGCCGAGCTTGGCGAGGAATGCCTCGGCGACGTCGGCGTGGACGAAGAGCCGGTTGGCCGCGGTGCAGGCCTGGCCGCCGTTGCGGAACTTCGCGATCATCGCGCCCTCGACGGCCTGGTCGAGATCGGCGTCCTCGGCGACGATCAGTGGTGCGTTGCCGCCCAGCTCCATCGACGCATTCACGACCCGGTCGGCCGCTTGACGCAGCAGGTGCCGCCCGACACCGGTGGACCCGGTGAACGACACCTTGCGCACGCGCGCATCCTCCAGCCAGGCCGTGACCACCGCGCCGGGGTTTGTCGTCGGCACCACCTCGACGACGCCGTCGGGTACGCCGGCCTCGGTCAGCAGCCGGGCGATCGCCAGAGCGGTGAGCGGGGTCTCGGCGGCGGGCTTGAGCACGACCGTGCAGCCGGCTGCCAGCGCGGGTGCGATCTTGCGGGTAGCCATGGCTGCCGGGAAGTTCCACGGGGTCACCAGGGCGGCCACGCCGACCGGACGGTGACGCACGATCGTCCGGGTGCCGCCCGCCGGAGACTCGCCGTAGTCGCCACCCGGGCGTACCGCCTCCTCCGAGAACCAGCGGAAGAACTCGGCGGCATAAGTGACCTCGCCGGCAGCGTCGGCCAACGACTTGCCGTTCTCCCGGGAGATCAGCTCGGTCAGCTCGTCCTTGTCACGCAGCATCAGTTCGTACGCCCGGCGGAGCACGTCCGAGCGGTGCCGGGGAGCAGTAGCGGCCCACTCGGGGAAGGCCGCGGCCGCGCGGTCGACGGCGGCACGGGCGTCCTCGACTCCGTTGTCGGCGACGTGGTCGACGACCTCGAGAGTGGCTGGATCGATGACGGGGAAGTGCGTCACCGGCTGCCCGCCAGCGCGCGCTCGAGCACGTCGAGGCCTTCGGTCAGCAGCTCGTCGCTGATCGCCAGCGGTGGCAGGAACCGCAGCACGTTGCCGTAGGTGCCGCAGGTCAGCACGATCACGCCCTCCTGGTGGGCGGCCGTGGCCAGCTCCTTGGCGAGGGCGGCGTCGGGCTCGGTGCTGCCGGGTTTGACCAGCTCGACGGCGATCATCGCGCCCCGGCCGCGCACGTCGCCAATGCGTGCGTCGGTGGCCTGGAGCGACCGCAGCCGGGACAGCATGAGCGTCTCGATCGCACGGGCCCGCTCGACCAGGCCGTCGGCCTCGATGGTCTCGATCGCGGCCAGTGCCGCGGCGCAGGCGATCGGGTTGCCGCCGTAGGTGCCGCCGAGGCCGCCGGCGTGTGCGGCGTCCATGATCTCGGTGCGCCCGGTGACGGCGGACAGCGGCAGCCCGCCGGCGATGCCCTTGGCGGTGACGATCAGGTCGGGCACGATGCCCTCGCGGTTGCTGGCGAACAGGTCGCCGGTGCGGGCGAACCCGGTCTGCACCTCGTCGGCGATGAACACCACGTCGTTGGCGTCGCACCACTTGACCAGCGCCGGCAGGAAGCCGGCGGCGGGCTCGATGAAGCCGCCCTCGCCCTGGATCGGCTCGATCACGATCGCGGCCAGGTTGCTCGCGCCGACCTGCTTGTCGATCACGTCGATCGCCCGGGCCGCTGCCGCCGCCCCGTCGATGGGCCCGTCGATGCCACCGTCGCGGAACGGGTAGGACAGGGGAGCGCGGTAGATCTCGCCGGCGAACGGCCCGAAGCCGCTCTTGTACGGCATGCTCTTGGCCGTCATCGCCATCGTCAGGTTGGTGCGTCCGTGGTAGGCGTGGTCGAAGACCACGACGGCCTGCTTCTTGGTGTGGCTGCGGGCGATCTTGACCGCGTTCTCGACCGCCTCGGCGCCGGAGTTGAACAGTGCGGTGCGCTTGTCGTGGTCGCCGGGGGTCAACCGGTTGAGCGCCTCGGCGACCGCGACATAGGACTCGTACGGCGTGACCATGAAGCAGGTGTGGGTGAACGAGGCCACCTGCTCCTGCACGGCCTTGACCACCCGCTCGGCGCTGTTGCCGACGGTAGTGACCGCGATGCCCGATCCGAGGTCGATCAACTGGTTGCCGTCGACGTCGACCACGATGCCGCCGGCCGCGTGCGCTGCGAACACGGGCATGGTCGTCCCGACGCCCTGCGCGACGGCACTGGTCTTGCGTGACATCAGCTCGACCGAGCGAGGCCCGGGGATCGCAGTGACGAGGCGGCGCTCCTGGGCGACACCGTTGACTTCGGAGATGAGTGCGGTCATGCCCCAAGTCTCGCGCGCGGTACCTATGCTGTCCAATAACCAATCAGCACCGAATCCATGCCTATCAGGCATAATCTGCCTATGAGTTGCCACGAGCGCTCCCTGAGCGGCGATGCCGGCAGCCTGATCCAGCACCTCTCCGCGCTCGACAGCTACCCCGGGCACTGAGGCCGGCCGACCCATGCAGCTGCAGCATGTGCGCTACTTCGTCGCCACCGTCGACGCCGGATCGGTCAGTGCGGCCGCAGCCGAGATGCGGGTCACCCAGCCGGCGCTGTCGCGGCAGTTGCGCCAGCTCGAGCACGACCTCGGCGTCGGGCTGTTCGACCGGTCTCCGGGCCGGCTCACGCTCAGCCGCACCGGGCGTGAACTGCTTTCGGTGGCACGTGATCTGCTCGCGAGCGCCGACGCGCTCCAATCGGCCGCCCGCTATCACGCCGAGGGACGGCTACAGCGAGTCACGATCGCTGCTCCCACGGTCACGCTGACCGATATGGTCTCGCCGTTCGTGGCCACGATGTCGCCCGACGATCCGGTCGTCGACGTCCGCGGTGCCGACGGCGTCAGCACCGCCGAGATGCTCCGCGCGGGCGCGGATCTGGTGATCGGTACCGATCGTCCCGGCACGCCGTACACCTCCGAACCGCTCGCCGAGCTGCCCGTGTGGGCGTACGTGCGCACCGACGATCCGTGGCTGCGCGGGCGGCGCAAGCGGGTCCCGCTCGACGAGTTGCTCGGCCGCACGCTGATCGTGCTTCCGGAGACCTTCACGGCCCGGGAGGCGCTGGAGGTGGCGGTCGCGAACCGGGGCATGGCGTACGCCGGGCTCGTCGAGGCGGCCAACGGGACCATCGCGCAGGCCTTGGCCGCGTCAGGTCGCGGGGTGGCTGTCGTCTCGGACGATCCGCGCTACGACCTGGTGCCGCTCGCCATCGATCTCGGCGGCGAGCCGCTCAGCATCCGCCTCACCGCTGCCTGGGACCCACGCGAGGTCGCCGCCACGACCGTGGCAAGCATTGCGCGCCAACTGCAGCAGTGGGTGGGCACCCACTACGGCTGACTCCCGGCTCTTGCGCGGTGGCTGGCTGGCACATGCTGCCAGTCAGCAACCGCGCAAGACTGCGCAGGAGTCGGAGCATGGCGTCGGGGCTCCCTGCCAACCCGCGCGCTGTAGCACGCGGCCGATGCGCAATGCGGTGTTGCAGGGATCGTCCTCGGCTTGGCGCCATCCGAGCCTGATCGTCGTGAAGCCGTCGATCGCCGCGTCGAGATCCCGGTCGTGATCCGCTGCGGCGTGCGAGGGGGTGCTGTGCCAGACCCACCCGTCGAGTTCGACGATCGTGCGATATGGGAGGTAATCGACGTCGTGATAGGCCACCTTTTCCTTCCGCCGCGACGGTCGTTGTCGGACCGCGCGGGGCAATCCGTGTGCACGTTCGAGTCGGAGGTAGGCCTGTTCGAGGACGCTCAGTGCTCCCTGGCCGGCGTCCTCGAGCACGGCACGCAGCCACACACCCCGGGGTTGGCGCCGGCGTGACGCGAGTGCCTCGGCCAGCCGGCTAGGGGTCGTTCGCCGGCGCTGGCACAGGTCGGTCAGGAGCGCTACGGCGTCGGCGCGCCGAGGACAGTGCGCGGCGACGTCGAGGGCTGCGTGCTCGATACGTACTCGCGGCGGAGACAGGTGCTGGGCAACCCGTGTCTCGAACTCGACGATGCGGTGCAGGACCACGCCTGGCCGGGGTCTGAGATTGCGATGGCGATGCACCGCGATGTGGATGATGTCGCCGGCAAGGTTGAGTGCTGACTCGTGGCTGAGCGCGGCAGGCTCGTAGTAGAGGACGGCGGCCCATGCCCGTGAAGTCCAGCTGAGCGGGCCGGTGTGGTTGATGTAGACGCCGGGATGAACCTTCGCCAGCTCCCGCCTGCGCAATAGTTTGCGTACTGCGTCGTCGTTGAAGCCGAGCCCCATGAGTTGACGGCGCGACACGACACCGGACTGACGGTCAAGCATCTCGTGCAGTTGCTCCATGTGGGAAGCATGCAAAGGTCCCCACAGGCCGGCCAGCGGCAAGCTCGGCGACTGGGGATAACCCCGGGTGTGGACAAGTCAGGCGTACGCGGTTGCCAGCTGGCGCATGCCGCCACCCAGCCACCGCGCAAGGGTCACCGAGCGGTCGTCGTGATCCAGACGAGTCTGGCGCGGTACGCCACGCACGTGGTAGGCAGGACGGAGCAGTTCCCTCCGAAAGGGTCTTCCTCATGCGTTCAGGTGCTCGGGTCGCGCTCGTCGTCGTCGTTTCCGCCGCTCTCGTCTTTCCTGCGCTCTCGGTGTCGGCCGATGCCGCCGGATCGGGGTCGTCAGGATCGGGGTCTTCAGGGGAGGCCCGGTTCACCAAGGTGCACCAGGACGCGAAGGTGACCGGCGTGCCGATAGGCCTGGGCAACAAGACCGCGACGTTCGTCGTGCAGGTCAGCGGTGAGCCGGTTGCGGTCGCGGACGCGAACTCCTCGCTGACCGACTCGCAACAGCGCGCGCATCGGCAGCGGCTGCTGGACAAGCAGGCGCCGATCGCGTCCGAGGTGCGCAGCCTCGGCGGCAAGGTGATGGCCAGCTACCAGAGCTCCTACAACGGCATCAAGGTCCGGATGACGCGGCGTCAGGCACAGAAGCTGACGTCGGTGCCCGGCGTGGTCGCGGTGCGCTACGTGCGGCCGATGACGCTGGACAACACCCGCGGGGTCCCGCTGATCGGTGCGCCGAAGGTCTGGAACGGCCTGAACGGACTGCACGGCGAGCGGGTCAAGGTCGCGATCCTCGACACGGGCATCGACTACACACACGCCGACTTCGGCGGCCCAGGCACGTCCGAGGCGTACGAGACCGCGCACGCCGACGAGACCGGGGCCGCCAACTCGAAGTGGTTCGGCCCGAAGGCGCCCAAGGTCAAGGGTGGCATCGACTTGGTCGGGGACAGCTACGACGCCGACCCCAGCAGCGACACCTACCAGCCCACGCCGCACCCCGACGCCAACCCGCTGGACTGCGAGGGTCACGGCACCCATGTCGCCGGCACCGCGGCGGGCTTCGGCGTGACGGCGAGCGGTCACACGTACCAGGGCCCCTACAAGGCCAACACGATCTCCTCACGCGATTGGAATGTCGGCCCAGGCGTGGCGCCCAAGGCCGACCTCTACGCGGTGCGGCTGTTCGGCTGCACCGGCTCGACCGACATGACCATCGACGCGATCGAGTGGGCGGTCAAGCACCACATGGACGTCATCAACATGTCGCTCGGTTCGGTGTGGGGTGACAACCACGACCCGGCGGCGGTGGCCGCCAACAACGCCGCCAAGGCCGGCATCATCGTGGTGGCCTCGGCGGGCAACGAGGGGCCCAACCCCTACCTGGTGGGCTCGCCGTCGACGGGTACGCGGGTGATCAGCGTCGCGGCGAGCGACGCGACCGCGTCGTTCCCCGGCGCCGAGCTCGCGCTGAGCACGGGCACGAGTGTGGACGCGATGAACGCGAACGGGGCCGACCTGCCGACCGGCGACCTGCCGGTCAAGGTCCTCAGCGACGGCGCGGGTGGGATCGGTCTGGGTTGCGACTTGGCCGACTACGCCGGCACCGAGGGCATGGTCGTGGTGACGGTGCGGGGTAGTTGCGCCCGGGTCGCGCGCGCGGTCTTCGGCCAGCAGGCCGGAGCGGCCGCAGTAGTGATGGTCAACACCTCCGAGGACCTGCCGCCCTACGAGGGCCCGATCACCGAGAACCCCGACACCGGTGAGCAACAGGACGTCACGATCCCGTTCCTCGGTGTCAAGCAGTCCTCCGGTGACGCGCTGACGGCGGCCGACGGCGGCACTGTGACGCTCTCGGCGGCCGACATCACCAACCCGAACTACCTGGGCAACGCGGACTTCAGTTCAGGTGGCGCCCGGACCGGCGACAGCGCGCTCAAGCCGAACGTCAGCGCTCCGGGCGTGGCCGTCGCGTCCGCTGGCATCGGAACCGGTACCGATGCGGTCTTCGAGTCGGGAACCTCGATGGCGTCGCCCAACACCGCGGGCATGGCCGCACTCGTACGCCAGGCGCACCGCGGCTGGTCCTCGAAGGCCCAGTCGGCGGCGATCAGCAACACCGCCGACCCGGCCAAGGTCACGAACTACCAGACGCGGATCGCGGGCGTCGGCCTGATCCAGGCGCCGGGCGCGACCAAGACCTCAGTGGTCGCGACGGCGGCGGACAGCTCGCCGGCGGTGAGCTTCGGCTTCGCCGAACTCACCGGTGACTACCGGCAGAGCCGGGTGATCACACTGCGCAACTTCGGCAAGCGCTCGGTGACCTTCAAGGCCAGTACGGTGCGGCCCTCGGGCAGCAAGCACTCGGTGAGGCTGAACCGCACCACAGTGCGGGTGCCCGCGCACGGGACCGCGCGCGTACGGCTGACGTTGACGGTCCGGGCCGTCAAGGCCGGCGACAGCTCGGCATTCAACGACGTGGCCGGCCTGGTGAGATTCGCGCCGCGCTGGAAGGCCAACTCCGGGGTCACCTTGCGGGTGCCCTACTACCTGGTGCCCCAGGCCGTCTCGAAGATCAAGGTCGCGCTCGACACCGACCAGTTGGCGTACGACGCCAGCGGCACGGCGACCGTCACCAACCGGGGTGGCGTGGTCGCCGGCTCCACCGACTGGTACGAGTGGGGCCTGACCGACCCGCAGGAGGACGGCGGCGGCTCCAGCGACGTGATCGCGGTCGGTGCCCAGACGTTCCCCGACGACGGAGTGCTGGCCTTCGGCGTCGCCACGGCACGACGCTGGTCGAACCCATCGCAGAACGAGATCGACATCTTCGTCGACGTCGACGGTGACGGTGAGGACGACTACGACGTGGTCGCGATCGACTACGGATGGCTGACCGCGGGCGATCCCGACGGCCAGACAGCGGTGGCGGTCTTCGACCTCGCCACCGGTGACGGCTCGATCAACTATCTCGCGGATGCCCCGTTCGACAGCTCGACGATGGCGCTCCCGGTCGACTTCGACCAGTTGTGCACCACCGAGACGGCCTGCCTGTCCGAGGACGACCCGCGGCTGACCTACCACGTCGAGTCCTACGGCCAGTCCGGGGACGAGGTCATTACCGATGTGGTGGACGGCAACGCCACGTTCAATGCGTTCGCGCCCGCGGTGAGCACGGGTATGTACGACACGGTCGAGCCCGACGGCACCGCGTCGGTCGACGTGAGCGTCAACCGGCCCGAGTTCAAGAAGTACCGGCCGCTCGGGTTCCTGGTGCTCAGCCACGACAACGCCAGCAAGACCGAGGCCACGTTGCTCCGGGTCCGTCTCGCCGCGAGCTGATCGACTCCCTGCCCGGAGTCCGTCGGTTTGAGTCTGTCGGTTTGAGTGGGCGGCACCTTGCCTGGAAGACTCGCGGGCATGGCGTCAGGGCAACGCGACGAGCAGCAGGACGAGCAGCGTGAGCGGGTGAGCTGGCTCGCGATCACGGCGGCCGCACTCGCGGCCATGTCCTCGGCGTTCGTGCTGTCGACTCTCGGAGTCGGCGGGACCGTGATCGGCGCCGCGCTCGGCAGCATCGTGGCGAGCCTGAGCACGGCGGTGTACGGTCGCGGCCTCAGGCGCGGCACCGACGTGATCAAGGCCCAGGCCCGGGTGCCGGCCGGTCGCGCGGCCGAGGCGGAGGAGCTGGCGGATGCCGGGATCGACCCGGAGTCGATCGAGGACGACCAGGGGAAGGACGAGGCGAAGTCGGAGACCAAGCCGGCGATCAGCTGGAAGCGGGTGGCCGTGGTCGCGGCCGGGCTGTTCGTCGCCGTCATGATCGGGATTACCGCGATCGAGCTGTTGGCCGGGGAGTCGTTCTCCCAGATAACCGGGGGAAGCAACGATCGGCGTACGACGGTCGGTGTCGGTCACGAGAAGAGCAGCAGCGAGCCCAGCTCCACACCGACGGGTACGCCGTCGAGCAGCCCGAGCCAGAGCGCCAGCCAGTCGCCGTCGTCTACTCCCTCGGAGAGCGCCACCGCGACCCCGACTGAGACGCCGACCGCCGAGTCGACCGAGACCCCGACGGAGACGCCGACCGCCGAGCCGACCGAGACGGCGACCACGGAGACCTCGCCGATCGAGTAGGTCCCGAGGAACGAGGGACCGTATCGAGCCACGTTCGGTCGTCGAGTGCCCGGCGAGGAACGAGCCGGGTGTATCGAGACGCCGGCCGGACGCGCGCCAAAGTCGCGGACTTCTTTTGCAGATCCCGTTGACCTCGCCGGGGTTGATTTCGGTTTGGTAACGGCGTGTCTCGGAAAGAACATTTGTATTGACCCGGTTGTCCCTGATGTCGGCTGAATAGTGCCTACGGACTGTTCAAGGAGGTTCCGAAGATCAGGGCGCGGGCAACGACTGCACGGTAGGCACGACAGGCTGCTCGAGTATTGGTCACAAGTACTACACCTGCTCGGCCGCGTCCACCCGCAACATGACGGACGCATTGACCGGAGTCGACAAGGGCGAGCTACATTTCGAGAACGGTTTGGGGCTGAGCAAGTCCCAGGGGTTGCTCGGCATCAACCGGATCCCGACCCTGCTCAACAACCAGTACAGCTCGTGGGGGCATTGGACGGTGACCACCCCGACGAGCGCTAGCAACTATGCGTCCTACATCGTCACCGACACCTGGAACTATGGCCAAGGGGTGATTCAGAACGTGGACACGTACTACCTGCCCTACTTCCACAACCATTCCCTGGCCCACTACAACACGGTGTACGGCTACCGGTCCGACACCGCCAAGGTGATGGTCGCCGAGGAATGGAATCCGGCCTGGACCTACGGAAGTCTCCCCTCGTCGTACGTCGAGAATCCGTATGGGAAGCGCTCGCAGGTTGACCGCGCGGCTGCCTACCAGGCGGTCCACCACTCCACGAATGGTGCCTACGTCACGTGATCATTCGACGGTCCCTCTCCAAGCTCGTCGCGGTCGCACTTCTCTGTGTGGCCGCGACGGGGTGTTCGAGTTCGAGGGGAGCCTCTCCCGGTGCCGTTGGAAGCTCTGAGACGTCAACAAAGGACGCTTCCGCGGCGGCTACGACTTTGTCACCGAGTACCCCTTCGGTTGTGCCTACCGGATCGGCTGAATCGCCAGGTATTGGTGCGCGGGAGACGGGGCGGCGAGTGTTCGCTCTGGCCGGTGAGGGACGTCGCGGACTGCTCACGATAGACGAAAGTGGTGTCGCCTACTCCATGCATCAGGACGGACAACGCGGCGATGGGCTGTATTGGGTGGACTTCGCGACCGGAAGCACCCGGACCCTCGAGCCGGTAGAGGGCTGGCAGATCGTGCAGGTCCAAGTCGACAAGCACTGGATCGTGTGGGTCGAGCAGGACCTGATGCAGTCCGATGCGATCGAGCCGGTCGCCTGGCGCATCCAGGCCGTGCGCCTGCCCGGCGGCGAGCCCCGCATTCTGCTGACTTCGAAGCATCGCACCGTGTTGGCGCCGGGGATCGTGCTGCATGGCGACACTCTGATCACGTCCGACTATCGCGGTCTGGATGCGCGAGTTTGGGACGTTGCTTCGCTCGACCTTCGCACCGGCAAGCGACACATGGTCCTTCGTGGTGTGCCTCCTGTGAGCGCGTTCGACGGCACCCGACTGGTTGGCGCGGTGACGAAGCTGGGTGACCGGCCAGGGAAGGAGCAGAGCGACCTCTACCAACTGTTTCCCGGACCGGCTAAACGGATCAGCGACACGGGCCGCGCCAGTGGAGCTCAGATTGCGGACGGGCGCCTGATGTGGCTCAACTGCCCGCTGAACCGCCGATGCACGATGTGGGTCCAGGACTGGCCCAGTGGCACTCCGCGTGCCATCTACACCCACGGTTCTGCGGGACCGACCCTGGGAGCAGGTTTCATTGCTGACTATGGTCACGCCGGCGGACACTATGTTCCTGTCGTGATCCCCATCGACAATCCGGCCAACAGACTGAAACTGACCGAACAGCCTCCGGGGCAGGTAGCCAGTTTCTACGTAGCGGCGCACGGTCATCGGGTGGCGTGGTTCACCGACTCCGAGGACGAGAACGAGGAGGGCGGCGGCAAGCTCGTGGTCGCCGACATCGCCATCGGCTGACCCCTGTCCGACACGGGAGCCGTCAAGCCACAGGCACACCGAAAGGAGGAACGGTGCTGAGTTCGATGCGTCGGTTTGCTTGGGTTCGACGCCCGGTGGACGCGTTCTGGGGTGGTCCGGTTGGCCCCGAGGGAACAGCCTAGCGTGCGTGGCTCCCTATGCCTCGCGAATTCCGCGACCTGGTCGACCAGGAGATAGGTCGAAGTAACGAGGAGGATGAGTAGTCCGTAGGTCATCGGGTCAGGGGAGGTCCGAAGCCTTGATCCAGGTGGATTCGACGATGGCGGTGAAGTCCACGACTGCAGGTGCTTTGAGCGCGAGGGATTTGTCGTCGGTGACGAGGATCTGTTCGCTGGCGTGGTAGGAGCCTGTCGTGGGGTCGGCGTACAGGATGAACTGACGTCTGCGGTCTTGGGCTGGCACCGCGAAGGCAACCGATGACCGGCCCAGCCGGTCCTCGGTCCGGCCGAGGTAGGTCACGCCCGGCTGGGCCTCGAGGGTGCGCCACAGGGCGCCGACCAGGTCTGGTGGCAGGGCGTAGGTCTGATTGAGATTGGCGATCTGCTGGGCCAGGCAGCCTGCGAGCCGGGGACACTCCGCCGGCTCCGGCACGAGGCTCCTGATCAGTTTGTCCGGATCGAGCGGCAGCGTGCTCGGATAGTCAGGGCCTGCTTCGGGGCCGTCGAAAGTGTCGTCGGTGACCTGACTGCTGTCCGGCGCGACCAGCGGCGCACGTACTCGTCCGTATGGATCCAGCGGCTCGCCCGTCCGCT
Organism: Nocardioidaceae bacterium; assembly: GCA_047605165.1. Lineage (GTDB taxonomy): Bacteria > Actinomycetota > Actinomycetes > Propionibacteriales > Nocardioidaceae > SSC3. The sequence continues at coordinate 30,980 of JASGGG010000005.1, read as the reverse complement.
GAACGGCACGCAGCTGCCCGTCGGGGAGGAGATAGTTCTCCACGATATTGGGAAGCAGCACGCTCACAGCTGGGGAACGGCCCGACGCCGGCTCCGTGGAGAGCCACCAGGAACTCATGACGACCTTCTGGATGTCTCCTTCGCCGCCAGCCGGAGGCTGCTGGGAGGCCAGCGTCGCGAGGCGCTCCAGCGCGTCATCAGGGTTCTCGCCTTGCAGGGGCGTGGTGTCGCTGGAGACGAGTTGGAAGTTGGCCATCGGTGGTGTTCGTCCGCCGTTCGCGGCCGGGGGTAGGGCCTGCTGATAGTGGGTGTTGGGGCTGTGGCCCTCCTGCCACGGGGCGATGATCGCCACCGAGACAGCGATCAGCACGAAGGCGACGAAGGCCAAGCCGAGCGGCACGAGCCGAAGGCGGAACCGGGCACTCTTCGGGCGTGGTTGGGGCTTGCTGGCGCGTTGATGGAATCGGGCTAGATCAGCCTCGGCTTGTTCGGTCAGCTCGGCTTCGAGGTCGGGCGGGATCGGGCCCAGATGGGCATCGGGCGCGACTGTGGAATCAGGGGGTTCGACGCCTGCGGCCCGCAGCAACTCTCGTACCTCAGCGAGCAGCTTCTCGTCTCGGTCACGTCGTCGACGGGTCATCGCCAGCGCCCCCTCTCTCGAGCAGTCGGGCCGCGTGCGTGCGGGCGCGGCGGAGCCTCTCCCGGGCCGCACCGGCCGAGACGCCGAGGATCTCCGCGATCTCCGCGACGGTATGTTGGTCACGAGCCAAGCCCAACACCTCGCGCTCGGCGTCCGTCAATTCGTCGAGCGGCGACGGCCAGGAGGCCGCGCCGAGCCGGGAGACGACCTCGTCGGCGATGTCAGGCTCAACGTCGCGGCCGGTCCGTTCGGACCGGACCACAGCCGCGTGTAGCCGTTCCCGCCGGCGTTGTCCGCGGAGGGCGTTGAGGATGTGGCGGTCGAGCGTGCGAAATGCGAAGCTGACCAATCGGGCCTCATCGCCTGTGGGCTCTGCTCTGACCACCTTGTGATCCCACACGGTGATCAGCGTCTCGAGAGCAACTTCGCGGGCGGTCTCCCGATCGAGCCAACGCAGCGCATACCGCACCAGCCGCGGATACATCGCCCGGAAGAACCGGTCGAACTCCGAGTCTTCCATGGGGCGCTCCACGGCTCGCTTGTGGTCTCCAGACACAGTAGGGGTCGTGCCCGCAAGCGGTCACGCCGGCGTCGGGACAACTGGGTAGACGGCCGGCTGGACGCACTCAACACGAGGTGCTGGCGGAGAGGAACACCTTCTCAGCCGCACTGTAGGAGGAGCCCACGGTTGCCTTCGCAGTGCCGGCCGCATAGCAGGTCGACGAGGAACCGGTGTTGGTGTAGAGCCGCGCAGCGTGGGACCTGTTGTTCCAGAACGAGCCAAGGGTGGACCCGAGTGTCCGAGTCACGCCGTTGCCCGTCTTGTAGGTAAAGGAGCCCTGGTAGTTCGACGCTCCCCAGAGGCAGAACTGGTTGGTCGAGCACTGTCCCTGGGAGTACGTGCCAGCAAGGACGGCCACGAAGACACTGCCGTCGGCATAGTGGATCTCGTCGCCGACGACGACGCCGCCCGGGTCCAGCGCCAACTGGTCGTCGAGGATCTGCTGGATCTCGGGGCTCACGGGCGACTCGTCGGCCGTGGCCGGGCCCGGCGTGGAAATAGCGGCGAAGATGAACACGGCGATCAGGAGCGCGGGGATTCTAGACGTCATGCCGACCATCTTCTACCGACCCGGAACGAACGACATCCTCGCGAGCCGGATGTGTCTCGAATCGACAATTTGTTGTCTCGAAAGGGAAAGTTCTGGCTGCGGTGACTCCGGCGGCTCGCCTCAACTCCGCGTGGTCGAGACGCGCGCGGCGCAGCACACCGGTGACACCGTGCCTGCTCGGAAAGCAGCGGTCCAGCTGGCGCAGCGACAGACCCAGATGGTCCGCGACGACATCGGGACCGAGCGAGGGGTCGAGCAGGTGCTCGTGGATATAGCGCTCGACGGCATGTCGGCGCTGGGCAGGGAGGGAGCGGCTCTCGGGGCTCCGCAGCATGCGGACCGTGTCGTTAAGCACAGCGGCGAGGACCAGATTGATCGTCACGAGGAGATGATCGTCGTGGTCGGCGACCGAGATTGTGTTCGCCTTGCCACGAGAGTCAGTGCCCAGCAGGTGAGCGACGCCGGTGAGGCAGGTGTGCTGCCAAGCCGACCATCTCACCTTTCCGGAGCACACGCGTTCGAGTGCGTCGTCCGACAGCAGAAGCTGGTCGCGCGCCAGCTGGATGACCGTGCCCGAGGAGTGGGAGATGTCGACGTGCTCGAGTCCGTCCCTGCGGACCCGGATCCGAGTAGCGCTCCTGTTTGCGGTGCGCGACACCGCGGCATCGATACTGGCCACTCTTCGCATCGATTCCTCCTCACTCGATGACCCGCCGCTGAATTGGATCGAGAAATAGTCAATTCGAGACAAGTGGTTGACGCCATTCAACTCCGGTGCAAGCATGTATTTACTTGATACAAGACCTCTCAGATATCAAGCAATGTTCAAAAGGGGAGCCGCGATGGCACACCGATTCATTTGCCTTCTATTCTCACTGGCGATATCGATTCTCGCCGTCCAACTAACTGGCGGCGCCAGTCCTGCCAACGCCTACGATCGTGGCGACGCGGCAGCATATGCGAATACTTGGTGGAACGGACGCAATCCAACATATCCAGCTGGATTTCAAAACGACTGCACAAATTTTATTTCTCAGGCGCTCCATGCCGGCGGGATTAAGTTCAGGCACGCTCCATTCTCGTGGTCCGGTTCCTACGCAACGACGACGTACTGGGACGCCGCGGGCGGCCTGGCAGACTACTGGACGACCTCTTGGAGTGTTGCCAACACGAGTTCCATCTGGGTTCAGGGATTGCCTGGCTCTGTCCTCACTTCATTGCCGGTTGGACATCATGGGGTCAAACCCCCCAGCGGGTACCGTGCTCGCGGGAACCTGGTGTACTTCGACTGGGGCGATGACGGCTCGACTGACATGGACCACGTCGTTATCATCGTTGACAACGATGGGACGTCACTGGACGGCACCGGAACAGGAACCCTAGTGAATAGTCACACCTCCGATCGCCACAAGACGATATGGCACCTGTGGGACCACAACGCGCATCGATCGACCACGATCTACTTTCCCCTCCACATTGCGGACAGCGCGGCATGAGTGCCGCGGACCGCAGCCGATCTGGGTGTTCCTGGATCACGGGAAGCCGAGGAGTGCTGCTGGTAGGGGCACCGCTTCTTGCCGCAGCAATCCTCACCACGGTCGTGTCACCGTCTGATGAAGAGACCGCGCCAGTGACAGTCGCTACTCGCGAGGCCATGTCAGCGATGCAGCAGATCACCGGGATGGCTGCGCTTTCGATTGACCCCGACGTCAACGAGACTGCGACGCACGAGACGGGCACGTTCTCGAAGTCCGACGAACCTGAGTTGTTTCGGTTGGACAAGGACCGGATCGCGGCCGCCCAAGACGTGGGCCGGCAGCGACTGGAAGCTTATTTCACAGGTAAACAACTCGACTGGTTCTTGTCGTTCAACAATTCGATGCAAGAGGAATACGCAGGCCTGACTGTTCCGGAAGGTGCGCCAGGATCGCCGGAAGCGGATGAGACAGTGACCAACAACTACGGCTTGACTGGCGGGGCTGATCACTTCGAGGACGTAGACGTTGCGTTGGACGGAGACCAAGCGACGGTCACCGGGTCGGCGCGGATCTGGAGCAACGGGGCAAGCGTTCGTGACGGAGCGACGAAGGTCGACAATATCGATGGGATCGTGAACTTCAAGGCCCATCTTGTCCGGTCGGGTTCGGAATGGAAGGTCGACGACTACAGCGACGAGTTCGCTCCTGGAAGTGAGCCATAAGGAAATGGAGGAGCGGCGACCGGTCCATCGCTAGTCGGGGCCGAATGCTGGACCGGGCCTACTGACTGCCGTGGCTGGGGGTGTCGTTCCCTGCAACGGGACGGAAAGGGAAAGTTCTGGCTGCGGTGACTCCGGCGGCTCGCCTCAACTTCGCTTGTCTGCCTGGCTCCTCGCTTCACGCGGTGTCATGCCCTTCGTCGCGCGGAAGGCCTTGCTGAACCGCGCTGGCGAGCGGAAGAGGCAGTGCTCACCGATTTGACTGATGGGGATGGTGAGGAGATCCGGATCACGGAGGAGCAACTCCGCGTGGTCGAGACGCGCGCGGCGCAGCACACCGGTGACACCGTGCCTGCTCGGAAAGCAGCGGTCCAGCTGGCGCAGCGACAGACCCAGATGGTCCGCGACGACATCGGGACCGAGCGAGGGGTCGAGCAGGTGCTCGTGGATATAGCGCTCGACGGCATGTCGGCGCTGGGCAGGGAGGGAGCGGCTCTCGGGGCTCCGCAGCATGCGGACCGTGTCGTTAAGCACAGCGGCGAGGACCAGATTGATCGTCACGAGGAGATGATCGTCGTGGTCGGCGACCGAGATTGTGTTCGCCTTGCCACGAGAGTCAGTGCCCAGCAGGTGAGCGACGCCGGTGAGGCAGGTGTGCTGCCAAGCCGACCATCTCACCTTTCCGGAGCACACGCGTTCGAGTGCGTCGTCCGACAGCAGAAGCTGGTCGCGCGCCAGCTGGATGACCGTGCCCGAGGAGTGGGAGATGTCGACGTGCTCGAGTCCGTCCCTGCGGACCCGGATCCGAGTAGCGCTCCTGTTTGCGGTGCGCGACACCGCGGCATCGATACTGGCCACTCTTCGCATCGATTCCTCCTCACTCGATGACCCGCCGCTGAATTGGATCGAGAAATAGTCAATTCGAGACAAGTGGTTGACGCCATTCAACTCCGGTGCAAGCATGTATTTACTTGATACAAGACCTCTCAGATATCAAGCAATGTTCAAAAGGGGAGCCGCGATGGCACACCGATTCATTTGCCTTCTATTCTCACTGGCGATATCGATTCTCGCCGTCCAACTAACTGGCGGCGCCAGTCCTGCCAACGCCTACGATCGTGGCGACGCGGCAGCATATGCGAATACTTGGTGGAACGGACGCAATCCAACATATCCAGCTGGATTTCAAAACGACTGCACAAATTTTATTTCTCAGGCGCTCCATGCCGGCGGGATTAAGTTCAGGCACGCTCCATTCTCGTGGTCCGGTTCCTACGCAACGACGACGTACTGGGACGCCGCGGGCGGCCTGGCAGACTACTGGACGACCTCTTGGAGTGTTGCCAACACGAGTTCCATCTGGGTTCAGGGATTGCCTGGCTCTGTCCTCACTTCATTGCCGGTTGGACATCATGGGGTCAAACCCCCCAGCGGGTACCGTGCTCGCGGGAACCTGGTGTACTTCGACTGGGGCGATGACGGCTCGACTGACATGGACCACGTCGTTATCATCGTTGACAACGATGGGACGTCACTGGACGGCACCGGAACAGGAACCCTAGTGAATAGTCACACCTCCGATCGCCACAAGACGATATGGCACCTGTGGGACCACAACGCGCATCGATCGACCACGATCTACTTTCCCCTCCACATTGCGGACAGCGCGGCATGAGTGCCGCGGACCGCAGCCGATCTGGGTGTTCCTGGATCACGGGAAGCCGAGGAGTGCTGCTGGTAGGGGCACCGCTTCTTGCCGCAGCAATCCTCACCACGGTCGTGTCACCGTCTGATGAAGAGACCGCGCCAGTGACAGTCGCTACTCGCGAGGCCATGTCAGCGATGCAGCAGATCACCGGGATGGCTGCGCTTTCGATTGACCCCGACGTCAACGAGACTGCGACGCACGAGACGGGCACGTTCTCGAAGTCCGACGAACCTGAGTTGTTTCGGTTGGACAAGGACCGGATCGCGGCCGCCCAAGACGTGGGCCGGCAGCGACTGGAAGCTTATTTCACAGGTAAACAACTCGACTGGTTCTTGTCGTTCAACAATTCGATGCAAGAGGAATACGCAGGCCTGACTGTTCCGGAAGGTGCGCCAGGATCGCCGGAAGCGGATGAGACAGTGACCAACAACTACGGCTTGACTGGCGGGGCTGATCACTTCGAGGACGTAGACGTTGCGTTGGACGGAGACCAAGCGACGGTCACCGGGTCGGCGCGGATCTGGAGCAACGGGGCAAGCGTTCGTGACGGAGCGACGAAGGTCGACAATATCGATGGGATCGTGAACTTCAAGGCCCATCTTGTCCGGTCGGGTTCGGAATGGAAGGTCGACGACTACAGCGACGAGTTCGCTCCTGGAAGTGAGCCATAAGGAAATGGAGGAGCGGCGACCGGTCCATCGCTAGTCGGGGCCGAATGCTGGACCGGGCCTACTGACTGCCGTGGCTGGGGGTGTCGTTCCCTGCAACGGGACGGAAAGGGAAAGTTCTGGCTGCGGTGACTCCGGCGGCTCGCCTCAACTTCGCTTGTCTGCCTGGCTCCTCGCTTCACGCGGTGTCATGCCCTTCGTCGCGCGGAAGGCCTTGCTGAACCGCGCTGGCGAGCGGAAGAGGCAGTGCTCACCGATTTGACTGATGGGGATGGTGAGGAGATCCGGATCACGGAGGAGCAACTCCGCGTGGTCGAGACGCGCGCGGCGCAGCACACCGGTGACACCGTGCCTGCTCGGAAAGCAGCGGTCCAGCTGGCGCAGCGACAGACCCAGATGGTCCGCGACGACATCGGGACCGAGCGAGGGGTCGAGCAGGTGCTCGTGGATATAGCGCTCGACGGCATGTCGGCGCTGGGCAGGGAGGGAGCGGCTCTCGGGGCTCCGCAGCATGCGGACCGTGTCGTTAAGCACAGCGGCGAGGACCAGATTGATCGTCACGAGGAGATGATCGTCGTGGTCGGCGACCGAGATTGTGTTCGCCTTGCCACGAGAGTCAGTGCCCAGCAGGTGAGCGACGCCGGTGAGGCAGGTGTGCTGCCAAGCCGACCATCTCACCTTTCCGGAGCACACGCGTTCGAGTGCGTCGTCCGACAGCAGAAGCTGGTCGCGCGCCAGCTGGATGACCGTGCCCGAGGAGTGGGAGATGTCGACGTGCTCGAGTCCGTCCCTGCGGACCCGGATCCGAGTAGCGCTCCTGTTTGCGGTGCGCGACACCGCGGCATCGATGCTGGTCACTCTTCGCATCGATTCCTCCTCACTGAGCGAAGTCGCAACTCGCGTTCAGGAGGGAGGTGTCCGGCAGAGCCTCGAAACACACGCTCTGGGCGCGCCAATTCGGCTTCGACGCGTTGGTTGTTCCCATAATCGTCATTCGCCGGTAACCTCCCGGCCATGAGCATGCTTCTGCCGATGGCCACGACAACGCAGTTGTCCAACGCATCCAACGCCCAACTCACCCTCGCCGCACTCGCGGGCATCGCTGCCGTGGTCGTCCTGATCACCGTGGTGAAGCTGCATCCGTTCCTCTCGCTGATCCTCGGCGCGGCCGTGGTATCGCTGGTCGCCTGGATCCCGGGCGCGACCGCGGTGCAGAGCTTCACCTTCGGCGCGATCAACGGCAACGGCGGATTCGCCGGTACGGCCGGCTCGGTCGCGCTGCTGATTGCGCTCGGCGCGATGCTCGGCCAGATCCTGATCGACTCCGGCGGCGCCAACCGGGTCGTCGACACGATCAGCGACCGGCTCAGCGGCTCGGTGCTGCCGTGGGGGATGGCCCTGATGGCCGCCCTGATCGGCCTGCCGATGTTCTTCGAGATCGGCGTGGTCATCCTGGTGCCGATCGTGCTGATGGTTGCCCGCCGTTCGGGGCAGCGGCTGATGCTCGTCGGCATCCCCGCGCTCGCCGGTCTCTCGGTGCTGCACGGACTGGTGCCACCGCACCCCGGACCCGAGGTAGCGATCTCGTCGCTGGGAGCCGACCAAGGGCGTACGCTCCTCTTCGGCCTGATCGTCGCGGTGCCGACCCTGATCGTCTGCGGACCGCTGCTGGCACGGCTGGTCGACCGGCTGGTGCCGCTGGAGGCGCCGCCGCTGCCCGAAGGCGCGAAGGACGACGCCCAACTGCACACCGGCGCGACCCGCCGCCCAGGCTTCGGCCGCTCGGTCGCGATGCTGCTGCTGCCGGTCGTGCTGATGCTGCCCGCCGCGATCGTCAACCTCGCGGTGCACGACCCCGAGAACAACGTCCGCCAGGTGCTCGACGTGATCGGCACCCCGTCGGTCGCCCTGCTCATCACCGTGTGCACGGCGTACTTCGTGCTCGGCATGGGTAGCGGCATGAGCCGCGGCCAGGCCAGCGACTCGCTGGGCAGGGGCCTCCCGGGTATCGCCGGGATCATGCTGATCGTCTGCGCCGGCGGTGGCTTCAAGCAGGTGCTGGTCGACGCCGGCGTCGGCAACGTGATCGCAGACTGGGCCAAGGACCAGAACATCAGCGTGCTCGTGCTGGGCTGGCTGGTCGCCGTCGGCATCCGGCTCGCCACCGGCTCCGCGACTGTGGCGACCGTGACCGCCGCCGGCATCGTCAGCGGCCTGGCCACGGACCTGACCCCCAACCACCTGGCCTTGTTGGTGCTGGCCATCGGCTGCGGCTCGCTGTTCTTCTCCCACGTCAACGATGCCGGCTTCTGGTTGGTCAAGGAGTACTTCGGGATGAGCGTCGGGCAGACGATCCGGTCCTGGTCGCTGATGGAGACGGCGATCTCGGTCTTCGGTTTCGTGCTGGTGCTGCTGCTGAGCCTGATCACCTAGCGTCCGCACCGCAGGTCACTGGCACAGCAGACATCAGCAGAGGAGTCGTCGAGATATGACCCGAGGAATCGCACTGGAGGAGGCCGTACCTCCGCTCGTCATCGCGCTCGACGTCGGCTCCACCGCCAGCCGAGGAGCGCTGTACGACTCCCTCGGCCGACCGATCGCCAAGCGGGTCAAGACCCCGCACACGTTCACCTCCGCGCCCGATGGCACCTCGGTGATGGACCCCGACCAGGTCGCCGAGGAGATCATCGGCCTGATCGACCAGCTCGCGGTCCAGGTCGCGCCCGGCGCCGTGGGCGGCGTCGCCTTCGACACGTTCGCGTCGTCGCTGGTGGCCGTCGACAGCGAGGGCAAGGCACTGACCCCGTGTTTCACCTACGCCGACGGCCGTTGCTCCGCCGAGGTCGATCAACTGCGCGACGAGGTCGACGAGCTGGCGCTGCAGCAGCGCACCGGCACCCGGATCCACAGCAGTTACTGGCCCGCCCGGTTGCGCTGGCTCGCGCGCACCCGGCCAGACCTGCGGCCACACCAGTACCTCTCGCTGGGCGACTACGTGTACCGCCGCATCCTCGGTGAGACGTTCACCGGCACCGCCTCGGCGGCCTGGACCGGGCTGATCGACCGGCGCACCTGCGACTGGTCACCGGAGATGGTCGAGCTCAGCGGCATCGCACCAGAGCAGCTGGCGCCGATCCGGCACCTGGACGAGCCGTTCGAGCCGACAGGGGAGAGCGCCCGCGCTGTCGCCCACCGCTGGCCGACGCTGGCCGGCGCGAAGTGGTTCGCACCCGTCGCCGACGGGCTCTCCGCCAACGTCGGCCTGGGAGCCAGCGACCCCACCATGATCGGGGCCAGCGGCGCTACCAGCGGTGCTCTGCGCGTGTTGGTCGACCAGCTCCCCGAAGAGCTGCCGACCGGGCTGTGGTGCTACGCGGTCTCCCGAGACCGCTGGCTGCTCGGCGGCGCGCTGAACGACGTGGGCCGGGCCACCGACTGGCTGGAGGCCAACCTCGACCCCGCGCGGCTCACCGACGAGCACCTGAGCGCGGGTCTGCTCGCCGATCCCGAGCCGGGCATCCCTCTGGTGCTGCCCTTCCTCACCGGCGAGCGCAGCACCGGCTGGGCCAGCGATGCCCGCGCCGCCTTCGTCGGAGTCACCGCGGCAACCGGCGCGGTCCAGCTCTACCGAGGCATGGCCGAAGGCATCGCGTTGAGCTTCGCCCGAGTCGCCGCCCAGCTTCGCGCCGCCTCGCCCCGGGCCGAGGGGATCGCGGCGGGCGGGCGGGTCGCGGTGACCCGGCCCGAGCTGTTCCAGATCGTCAGCGATGCCATCGGCGTACCCATCAAGCTCGTCGACGCCAAACGCTCCACCCTGCTCGGCACCGCCCACCTGGCCCTGGACGTACTCGCCCCCGGCCTGGACCGCTACCAGTTCCCGCCCGGCCACACCTGCGAACCGGTGGCTGGCCGCGGGGAGTACTACGCACAGCGGCTCGCCGACTTCGAGAGCGTCTACGACACGCTCGTCCGGCGTCACTGAAGCGCCACTGCCGAGGCGTCTGTAAGAGAAGTCCTCGACTTCGGCGCTTCGTGTCCGGTCGGCGTCTCGATACGGCCCTCGGCTAGCGCCTCGGACCACTCGACGACCGGCAGTGGCTCGATACATCCGGCTCGTTCCTCGCCGAACACTCGACGACCGGCAGTGGCTCGATACACGCCTCGCGAGCTCGGCGTACTCGACGACCGCACGTGGCTCGGTACCCACTTCGCGAGTTCGGCTTGCCCGACGACGGGAGCGGCGGTGTGCTTTGATGGAGGTGACGTTGATCACATCCGATCGGCGACCGCGTTCGGCTCCGCGATCCGGAGCCGGTGCGCCAACCGTGTCACGGAGGACAGCCATGTTCGACGAAGGTCAGTACTTCGCCCCGCTCAGCACCAAGGACGACGGCAGCCTCACCGTCCACCTCGGAGCCGGCCACCCAGGACTCGACGACCCGGTCTACCGGCAGCGCCGTGACCTGATCGCCACCGCCGCCGACCGCTGGCGGCCCGGTGAGCCGGTGCCCACCATCGACTACACCGACGAAGAGCACGAGGTCTGGCGCATCGTCAGCGAGGACCTGCTCGTCAAACACGAGGAGTACGCCTGCCGCGAGTACCTCGACGGCAAAGCCGCGTTCGACCTGCCCACCGACCGCGTGCCGCAACTTGAGGAGCTCTCGGCGAAGCTTGCTCCGCTGACCGGCTTCCGCTACCGTCCCGCCGCCGGTGTGGTGCCGCTGCGCGACTTCTACGGCACTCTCGCCGACCGCGAGTTCTGGGCCACCCAGTACGTCCGGCACCACTCCGTCCCGCTCTACACTCCCGAGCCCGACGTGCTGCACGAGGTCGTCGGCCACGGCAACACGCTGGCCGACCGGCGTTTCACCCGGCTCTACGAGGCGGCCGGCAACGCGGCCCGACGGGTACGGGGCGAGGACGCGCTGCGGTTCGTCAGCAAGGTCTTCTGGTTCACCTTGGAGTTCGGTGTCGTGTACGAGGGCGACCAGCTCAAGGCCTACGGTGCCGGGATCCTGTCCAGCCCGGGCGAGATCGAGGAGTTCCGCGGCATGACGATCCGGCCGCTCGACATCACCGCGATGGGCACCACCGACTACGACATCACCCACTACCAAGAGGTGCTGTTCGCGGCGAAGTCGTGGAGCCAGATCGAGGACGTCGTCGGCGGGTTCTGGTCCGGTTGCACCGACGACTCCATCGCCGCGCTGCGCTCCACCGCCGCGGCATAGGACCGCCGCGACGCCCTTGCCTGGCAGAGTGTGCCCATGGCTTCGGAGCAGCACGGCATCGCGTTCGCCCGCACCAGCAGCGGTGAGAGGAGTACGACCGCTGCCGGTCGTGCGATTGTCGCCGCCGCACTCGGTGCGGTCGACCCGGTCGGTGCTCGCGCGGCCGCCGGCGACACCAACTGGCGCACCGGCTACCTGCTCCACTACCGCAGGCTGGTCGAGGCCGGGATCGACTCGCGCGACGATTGGGTGGCGATCGCCCGGGCCGGGCTCGACGAGGCGTACCGCAACCTCGTGGTCGCCGGCGCGGAAGGCGATCTGCCCCTCGACAGCCTCGCGACGGCGGCACCGGCACGCACGCTCGACACGGTGACCGTGACCGGTGCTCGGAAGCCGGAGACAGAGCTGTCCTTGCCCTACCGAGGCGACCGGCTGTCCGGCGAGGCGTTGCGTGCGCAGCTCGCGGCGTGGGAGAACACCGGCATCGTCGAGCCGTCGGTGACGGCCGCGATCGGCGAGGTGATGGAGCACCCCGAGTGGCTGGCGCTGCCCGGGCGGACCGTGGCCGTGCTGGGCGCGGGTGCGGAGATGGGTCCGCTGACCGCCCTGCTGCGGTGGGGCGCGACCGTCGCCGGAGTGGACCTGCCACGCCCCGACATCTGGAAGCGAGTGCGCGAGATCGCGGAGCAGAGCGCGGGCACCTTGCTCGTGCCTGTCACCGGCGAGTCCGTGGGAGCCGACCTGCTCGCCGAGGTACCCGAGGTCGCGGACTGGCTCGTGGGATTGCCCGGCCGCCTCGCCGTCGGCACCTACCTGTACGCCGACGGCGGCACCCATGCGCGCCTCTCGATCGCCGCGGATCTGCTCGGCCGGCGGGTGCTCGCAGAGCGGCCCGACACCACGCTGGCGTTCCTGGCCACGCCTACGGACGTGTTCGCGGTGCCCGGTGCCGCGGTCGATGCCGCCAACGCCGCGTACGCCGCTCGCTCCGGCCTGGCCAAGACCGCCGGCCGCGCGCTGCGCTGGACCAGCCGGGGCAGGCTGTTGCACCGGGCGTACCCACCGGGCAGCGCCGACCCGGGCATCTGCGACAGCCTGGTGCCGATCCAGGGACCCAACTACGCGCTGGCCAAACGGCTGCAACGCTGGCGTGCCGCCACGGCTCTGGCCGACGGGGTCGACGTGTCCTTCCACGTCGCGCCCTCGACCCGCACCCGCTCGGTGGTGAAGAACCGGGCGCTCGCGGCGGCGTACGCGGGTGCCCATCGTTTCGGCGTCGAGGTGTTCGAGCCGGGCACGTCCAACACGCTGATGGCCGCGTTGCTCGTGCACGACCTGATGGGCGGGCGGCCCGCTTTCGACCATCCCTGGCATGACGAGGCGTACGCGGCGGTGCACGGCGGGCTGTGGCGGGTGGCGTACGAGCCGCGCAGCGCGCTGGGGCTGGCCGCGATCATGGGGTACGCCGGAGCGGGCGGATAGCGCGCGGTGCGTCGGTGACCGAGTAGGCCCCGAGGAACGAGGGGCCGTATCGAGACATTGCCGGTCGTCGAGTGGTCCGAGGCGCTAGCCGAGGGCCGTATCGAGACGCCGACCGGAGGTGAGGACCCGAAGTCGCGGACTTCCCTGACAGATCCCGCCGGGGTCGCGCCCTCGAGACGGGGCTCGCCCCTCGCCCCACTCGACCAGCGGCCTCCTCGACGACCGGGAGCGGATTCGACCGAGCCGACAGGGCAGACTTGGCCCATGGCCGGTCGCGATCAACGAGAGCCGATGGAGCGGCTCACCCGGGTGCTGGCGGTGCTGAGCAGCGCCGGGGACAAGGGCGTGCCGGTCGACCGGCTCGAGGAGGCTGCCGGGTTCGCCAGCACCGATCAGGGCGCTCGGCGTGACCAGCTCAAGCGCGACCTGCGGCACCTGACCAGGCACGGCTGGCAGATCGACAACGTCGCCGAGGACGGCGCCCCCGCCGTCTACCGGCTGGTCGCGGTCGACAACCGGCTGGCGGTGCGGCTGACCGCCGCGCAGGCGACCGAGTTGCAGCGCGCGGCGCTCCTGGCCGACCGGGCCGACCTCGTCGCCCGGCTCGGCCTGCCCGAGGGCTCGCTGACCGAGCTGCTGCCCGCCGACCTCGTGTCCACCGGGCACGACGAGGCGCTCGACACCGTGGTCGAGGCCGTTCGGCTCGGGTCGCGGCTGCGGTTCCGCTACAGCGGCTCGCCGCGGGTGGCACATCCACACTCGGTGCGAACCGAGTTGGGCACGTGGTACTTGTACGCCCGAGAGGAGGATGCGCAAGGCTCCAAGCACTTCGTGGTGTCGCGGATGAGCGAGGTGACCGCGGACGCGCCGGGCACGGCGATCCGAGACGCCGCCGATCCACGCACCGGGTTGCATCCGCTGACCTGGCGGCTGCACGAGCCGGTCGAGGTCGTCCTGGAGACCACGCCGGAGTTCCGCGACGACGTCGTCGGTTCGCTGCGTCGGCCGGAATCGGAGTCGTCCGGCGACGGTGCGGTGCGGCTGCGCTACTCGGTCACCAACCTCGACGCCCTCGTCGCGCGACTCTTCGAGCTCGGACGGCGGGTGCGCATCGTGTCGCCCGACTCCCTGCGGGAGAGGCTGATCGGTGAGCTGGAACGGATCGTGGGGGAGAGCCGATGACCTCGTCCGCCGCACCCGGCTACGTACGCCGGATCGCTCGGCTGCCACGGGTTCTGGACCATCTGCGGTACTACCCCGACGGGTTGTCGATCAGCGAGCTTGCCGAGCGGTTCGAGATCCCCGCCGCCGAGTTGCACCAGGACCTGCTGGCGTTCTACTCCGCCGATGTCGACGCCAGCCTCCTTTTCGGGCTCAGCCGGGCCGACGTACTCGAATTCGTCACGGTCGACGGCAGAGAAGCCGACCCCAACCGGGCCGCGGTCGTGCGCGTGTCCGACCCTCGTCCCGCCGGCGAGTTGGGGATGGAGTACGTCGCCGCACAGGAGCTGGCGCTGATCTACACCGCTGCGGTCCGGCTGCACGAGATCGAGCCCGACAATGTCGATCTCGCCGGAGCCTTGGAGGTGCTGCGGGACACGTTGTTCGGAGATACGGCCGAGGCGCCGCGCTCGACCCCGCGCTCCTCGCCGGGATCGTCGGCGCTCGAGCCGCTCCGCGAGGCCGCCAGCAACCGGCGCCGGGCGCGGATCGTCTACTCGCGCTCCTGGGATATCGGCGTGCGTACGCGAGTGATCGAGCCGTACCGTCTGGTCTCGACCCGGCGCGGCTGGGAGGTGGATGCGGGAGTCCCCGGCAGCGAGGAGCTGCGCACCTACTTGGTGTCCCACGTGCGGGAGGTCGAGTTGCTCGACGAGACCTTCGAGCCGCCCGTCGACCTCGACCAGCGGCTCGCCGCGCAGCGGGCCACCCACCCGGTCACCGTGTGCCTGCCGCACTCGGCCCGTTGGGCAGCCGACATGTACGCCGAGTCCGTGACCGCCACCGACGAGGACGGCGACTCGGTCACCTTGGAGCTGGAGCTGCTGCCCCCGCTGGCGCGTCGGGTCGGCCTGCTCCTGCTCGCGTCCGGCCCCGAAGGGTTCGTCGTCTCGCCGCGAGAGCTCGCCGATGCCGACCACATGCTCGCCGCCGAGCTACTGGAGCATCACCGAGCCTGACCTGCACCCGCCCGGGCTGGATTGTGGCCGATCGGGACAACGCAGCCCGGTTTGTGGCCGATGGCGACCGCGACATGCCGGGCGAGGCTGTCACCATCGGCCACCGTTCGCACCTGGCCGGTGATCGAGCCCGTCGCGAGGGACGAGCGCCGAGCCACGTGGAATCATCCGCCGCGCTGGCGTCCTTACGCGGTTCCTTACTGGCAGCATGTGCCAGCTAGCAACCGCGGAAGCCCTCGTTGGCATGCAACGAACTGGACTGCGCTGGTAGGTGGCCGACCGGCTGGATTGTGGCCGATGGCGACCACGATATGCCGGAGTGAGCCGTCACCATCGGCCACAATCCGGCAACACTCGCCACCATCGGCCACAATCCGGCTCAGGCCACCATCGGCCACAATCCGGCTCAGGCCACGGGCTCGCCGGTCTGCACCCGCCAGAGCGTGGCGTAGGTCCCGTCGTGGGCGATGAGCTCGTCGTGGGTGCCGGCCTCGACGATCCGGCCGGCGTCGAGCACCCAGATGCGATGGGCGTGGCGGACGGTGGAGAGCCGGTGCGCGACGACGAGCGCCGTGCAGTGGGTGGTGGCGACCCGCAGCGAGCGCTGGATGGCGGCCTCGGTCTCGTTGTCGACCGCGCTGGTCGCCTCGTCGAGTACGAGGACCGACGGCTCGCGCAGGAGGGCGCGGGCGAGCGCGAGTCGCTGGCGTTGACCGCCCGAGAGGGTGACGCCACGCTCGCCGACCCAGGAGTCCAGCCCGTCGGGGAGCGCGGCGACGAAGTCCCAGGCGGCTGCGGCTTCGGCTGCGGCGCGGATCTCCTCCCGGGTGGCGTCGGGTCGCCCGTAGGCGATGTTGTCGGCGATCGTGCCGGCGAACATGTAGACGTCCTGGGCGACGTACCCGATCGATCCGCGTAGCGAGTCCCAGCCCAGGTTGCGCACGTCCTCGTCGTCGAAGAGCACCTGCCCCGACCGGGGGTCGTCGAAACGCAGCACCAGCCGGAGCAGCGTGGACTTGCCCGAGCCGGTCGCGCCGACGATCGCGTGCGTCTGGCCGGCCGGGACCAGCAGGTCGACGTCGTGCAACACATCGGGACCGTCGGCATACCCGGCTGTCACACCACGCAGCTCGATACGTCCCCGGGCCGGCTTGGGCAGAGCGATGGTGCCGGCGGGGACGGTGATCGGCACGGCCAGCAGGGCCAGGATGCGCGCCGCGGAGGCACGGCCGCGCTGGTAGAGGTCGAGCACCTCGGCCACGTCGGTCAGCGGCCACAGCAGGCGCTGGGTCATGAACACCAGCACCGAGTAGAGGCCGACGCTCAGGTTGCCGTGCAGGGTCGCGAACCCACCCAGCAGCAGCGTGCAGGTGAACCCGGCCAGGATCGCCATCCGCACCAGCGGTACGAACGCCGCCGAGGACCGGATCGCCCGCACGTTCGCCGCTCGGTAGGCGCCGGAGGCCGCGGTGATCCGGTCGCGTTCGCGGTCCTCCGCGGTGAAGGCCTTGATCGTCGCGATGCCGGCGAGATTGGCCGACAGCGCACCGGAGAGGTCGGCCACGGTTGCCCGCACCTGGTCGTACAGCGGTTCCAGGCGTCGCTGGAAGATCAGCGAGCCGGCGATGATCAGCGGGATCGGCAGGAACGCCAGCACCAGCAGCTGCCAGGACGCGATCGCGAAGACCGCTCCGACGATCACGACGTTGAGCGCGGTCTGCAAGATGGCCGGCGCGCCGATGTCGAGGAACCGCTCGAGCTGGTTGACGTCGTCGTTGAGCGTGGCCAGGGTCGAGCCGGCGGGGCGCGACTCGTGCCAGCTCATGTCCAGGTGCTGTGCATGGTCGTACGCCTCGACTCGCAGGTCGTGCTCGATTCCTTGAGAGAGCCCGCGCCACAGGACGTCGGCGACATACTCCGAGACGGACTCCACGATCCAGACCACGACGTTGATCGCGGCCAGCCAGGCCAGCTGCGCATATCGCGACTCCACGCCGAGCACCCGGCTTGCCCACGAGTCCTGGCCCTGGACGACGATGTCGACGGCCGCGCCGATCAGCAGCTCGGGCACGACATCGGCGACCTTGTTCACCGTCGACATCACGATCGCGGCGACGAACCGGCCGCGATAGCCGCGGTAGCGGTCCCAGAGCTCCCGGAGCGGTCGCCGGACGACCACGGGGTCGGAAGCCGTCGAAGTCATAGTAGGTAACCCTAAGCCTCGCAAATCCGGCGCCGAACGGCGCTTGGTCACCCACTGATGCATCCACGGCCCCGCATCCCGATCGTCGCATCCCGATCGGCTGTGTTGTCGTCGCTCGCTGGCCGCTCGCTTCCAGCCGCGCTTCGCCCCCACTTCGCTCTTCCGCCTTGCGATGCATCCACCGGATGCGCCGCGCGCGACGGCACCGCCCATGAACGAGTGGAGGGGCGGCTACCCTGGCGCAATGCGTACGCCGTTGCTGTTCACCGCTTCCGTTGCTGTCCTGCTCGCAGGCGCGCCAGGCCAGTCCGCTGCCGAAACGGTTGCTCAAACAGCGCCCCGTGCGGCGAGGCAGGCAATTCCGCATCGGGTGGTCGGCACGGGTACGCCCGCCTCGTGTACGTCGGCGGCTTTCGTCGCCGCGGTGGCCAAGGGCGGCCGGATCACCTTCGACTGCGGCGACAAGCCGGTGACGATCAAGGTCAAGCGCACCGCGAAGGTCGTCAACACCAACAAGCGGCTGGTGATCGACGGCGGCGGGAAGGTGACCCTCGACGGTGCGGGCAAGCGCCGCATCCTCTACCAGAACACCTGCGACGCGAAGCAGACCTGGACCACCTCGCACTGCCAGGATCAGCGCTACCCGGTGCTCGTCCTCAAACGGGTCAGGTTCGCGCACGGCAACTCCACCGGAAACAAGGTCGAGGGTGGTGGTGGCGGCGCCGTGTTCGTCCGCGGCGGCCAGCTCAGCATCGTGGACTCGGTGTTCCGGGCCAACCGGTGCGACAAGCACGGGCCGGACCTCGGCGGCGCGGCGGTGCGGGTGCTCGACATGTGGCGGGACCGGGCGGTGACCGTCGCGGGCAGCACGTTCAAGGGCGGCAGGTGCAGCAACGGCGGCGCGTTGTCCAGCATCGGCGTCTCCTGGGACATCAAGACCAGCACGTTCACCGGCAACCGGGCGGTCGGCCACGGCGCCAACCCGAAGCGTTCCGGCACGCGGGGCGGGGGCAGTGGCGGCGCGATCTACCTGGACGGCAACCGCTTCACGCTCAAGCTGCGCAAGGTGACCATCGAGGACAACCGGGCCAACGAGGGCGGCGGCGCGATCTTCTTCGTCAGCAACGACCGCACCGGCACCATGCGGATCGTTCGCTCCACCCTCCAGCGCAATCAGAGCAAGCGCTTCGAGACCGCCGGCCTGCCGGGCATCTTCTTCCTTGGCCGCAAGCACACCGTCGTCGACTCTGTGCTCAAGTGAGTGTCCGTCGGCGACGTTCGCCTGGTGCCGGTTGAGGAAGTCGCTGAGCGGCCCGGGCAGCTCAGCCGGGCGGTCACCGAAGTCGTAGACCACCGCGGTACTCGCGACCGAGTCGTGGGCTGCCCGGTGGTCGCGGCCCAGCACCAGCGGGATCAGGCCGATCCCCCGGAAGCCGTAGCTGATCGGCCAGACCACGGTCCGGACGAACGCGGGGCACGGCGTCAGCGGAGCGCCTGAGGCACGCACGACCCGGAGCCCGACGATTGCCTTGTCTGGGGTGCGCCGGCGGCACGGCCGACCAAGCCTTGGGCGTCGGGGTCAGGAGAAAACGCTAAAGGCTTCCGACCTTCGGCCCGGTCGGTTCGGGACGAACGGCTCAGGTGCTCGTGAAGGAATTCACGAAGGGTAGGTTCCGCCGCACCGGCGTGCGGTGAAGCGCGCGACGACCCCACGCGACGAGCCTGACGAGGAGCCCGAAAAAGTGGATGTGCTCGACATCGCCCGATGGCAGTTCGGCATCACGACCGTCTATCACTTCCTGTTCGTCCCGATCACGATCGGTCTGACCGCCATCGTCGCCGGGTACGAGACCGTCTGGGTTCGCACTCGCAAGGAGCATTACCTGCGGCTGGCGAAGTTCTTCGGCAAGCTGCTGCTGATCAACTTCGCGATGGGCATCGTGACCGGCATCGTGCAGGAGTTCCAGTTCGGGATGGCCTGGAGCAGCTACTCCCGCTTCGTCGGCGACATCTTCGGCGCCCCGCTGGCAGTCGAGGCGCTGCTCGCGTTCTTCCTGGAGTCGACGTTCCTGGGCCTGTGGATCTTCGGCTGGGACCGGCTGCCGGCGCCGCTGCACAACGCCTGCATGTGGCTGGTTCACCTCGGCACGCTCTTCTCCGCGTACTTCATCCTCGCCGCGAACTCCTGGATGCAGCACCCGGTCGGCTACGAGTTCAACCCTGACACCGGTCGCGCCGAGATGCACGACTTCTTCGGGATGCTGACCAACAAGGTCGCATTGGTGACGTTCCCGCACACGATCCTGGCGGCGTACATGACCGCCGGTGCGCTGGTGCTGGGCATCTCGCTGTGGCACGTAGTCCGCCAGGGCCGCACCGAAGGCGACGTGCCGATGTTCCGTGACTCGATGCGGGTCTCGGCATGGATCGTGCTGGTCGCCGGGCTGGGTGTCGCGATCAGCGGCGACTTCCAGGGCAAGGTGATGACCGAGGTGCAGCCGATGAAGATGGCGGCGGCCGAGGCGCTGTACGAGACCGAGGCGCCCGCGTCGTTCTCGATCCTGACCCTCGGCACGCCCGACGGGAAGACCGAGAAGTTCGCGATCAAGGTGCCACGACTGCTGAGCTTCCTGGCCACCGGCACCTGGGACGGCGAGGTGCGTGGCATCGACGACCTGCGCGAGGAGTACGTCGAGAAGTACGGCCAAGACCCCGGCGCCGCCTACTACGACCCGGGCGACTACACGCCCTACATACCCCTGACCTACTGGACCTTCCGCTGGATGATCGGGCTCGGCGTGCTCGCCGCGGCCGGTGCCGCACTCGTCCTCTGGGTCACCCGCAAGGGCCGAGAACCCACCGGCCGGAAGTGGGTGTGGCTCGCGGTGGCGATGCCGCTGCTGCCGCTGTTCGCTAACTCGACGGGCTGGATCTTCACCGAGATCGGCCGCCAGCCGTGGACCGCGTTCGGGCTGCTGACCACCCGTAACTCGGTGTCGCCGACGATGAGCCAGGCCCAGATCTGGACCTCGCTGATCACGCTGACGCTCGTGTACGCGGTGCTCGCGGTGATCGAGGTCAAGCTGCTGTTGCACTACATCCGCAAGGGTCCGGACCCCTACCAGGAGCCGACCCGGTTCGACGTCGACGACGACCGGCCACTGGCCTTCGCCTACTGACAGATGGAATCGCCGAATCGCTGCAGCCGCGCCCGACCGCACCGCGGAGCGGGTGACCACGCGCGAACCGTCACGACAAGCGTGACGTGCCGAGCGCGGCGCTGTTTTTGTTCGCACGAACGACCGGCGAGCCGGATCGGCTACTGAGAGGAACACACGATCGATGGAGCTCACCACACTCTGGTTCTGCCTGATCGCGATCCTGTGGATCGGGTACTTCACCCTCGAAGGCTTCGACTTCGGCGTCGGCATCCTGCTGCCGTTCCTCGGCAGGACCGACCGCGAGCGGCGGCTGATGATCAACACGATCGGGCCGGTCTGGGACGGCAACGAGGTCTGGGTGCTGACCGCCGGCGGCGCGACGTTCGCGGCCTTCCCGGAGTGGTACGCGACGCTGTTCAGCGGCTTCTACCTGCCGCTGCTGCTGATCCTGGTCGCGTTGATCGTTCGCGGCGTCGCGTTCGAGTACCGGGCCAAACGCGACAGCGACCAGTGGCGTGCCCGCTGGGACATCGTGATCTTCGTCGGCTCGCTGCTGCCGTCGATCCTGTGGGGCGTCGCGTTCGCCAACATCGTGCGTGGCGTGCCGATCGGTGCCGATCTCGAGTACGCCGGCGGGTTCTGGAACCTGCTCAACCCCTATGCGCTGCTCGGTGGCCTGGTCACCCTGCTGCTGTTCCTGACCCACGGCGCGAACTTCCTCGCGCTCAAGACCGACGGCCCGATCCGGGCTCAGGCCCGGGCACTGTCGGTCAAGCTCGGGCTCGCCGCCGCGGTCGCCGCCGTGGTGTTCCTGATCTGGACGCAAGCCCACACCGGCAACGGCGGTTCGGCGGTCCTGTTCATCCTCGCCGCGCTCGCCCTGGTCGGCGGGATCGGCGCGGCCGCCACCGGGCGCGAGGGCTGGGCGTTCATCGGCACATTCGTGTGCCTGGGCCTCGCGGTCGCCGGGCTCTTCGTCGCGCTGTTCCCTGACGTGATGCCGACGACGCTCGCCGACGGCGCCGCCCTGACCACGACCAACGCGTCCGCCACGCACTACACGCTGCAGGTGATGACGGTGGTCGCGGTGATCTTCACCCCGATCGTGCTGCTGTACCAGGCGTGGACCTACTGGGTCTTCCGCAAGCGTCTGTCGGTGCACCACATCCCGGCATGAAGCCCACCGACCCGGCCGTCCGACGGCACCTGGAGCCCGCGCGCGGACCGCTGACCGGCGTACTCGTGGGCTCGGGGGTCACCGCGCTGCTGGTGATCGGCCAAGCCTTCGCGATCGCGAGCTTCGTCGTCGCAGCGGTGCGGGGCGGCGACATCACCCGGTGGGCCGTCGCGACCGCCGCGGTGCTGGCGCTGCGGGGCCTCGTGTCGCTGATCGTCGATCGGCTCGCGGCCCGCGCGGCCGTCCAGGTCGGCCAGCAGCTGCGCGGCCAGGCCGTGGATGCGGCGCTGCGCGGCCACACCGCGGCGACCGGCGAGCTCACCGCGTTGCTGACCCGAGGCGTGACCGCGGCCGAGCCCTACCTGACTCGCTATCTGCCGGCGTACTTCCTGGCGATGGTGCTGCCGCTGCTCACGGTCGTCGCGATCACCACCCAGGATCTGATGTCGGCACTGATCGTGCTGGTGACGCTGCCGTTGGTCCCGGTGTTCGGCGCGTTGGTCGGTCTGGCCACCCGTGATCAGGCCACCAAGCAGTGGCGGGAACTCGCGTCGCTGGCCCGGCACTTCGTCGACGTCACCAAAGGCCTGCCGACGCTGGTGTCGTTCGGTCGCGCGGAGGCACAGTCGGGAATGATCCGGGCGATCACCGACCGCTACCGCCGGGCGACGGTGCGTACGCTGCGCATCGGATTCGCGTCCAGTGCGGTCCTCGAGCTGGTCGCGACGATCTCGGTCGCGCTGGTCGCGGTCACCGTCGGCGTGCGGCTGGCGGGCGGACACCTCGATCTGCGCACGGCTCTGGTCGTGCTGCTGCTCGCGCCCGAGGCGTACTGGCCGCTGCGCCGCGTCGGCCAGGAGTTCCACGCGTCCGCCGAGGGGCTGGCGACCTTCGAGCAGGTCGCGGCGCTGGTCGACTCCTCTGAGGAGACTGCCGCGGTCGTACCCGTGCCGATGGGAGACCTGACGCTCCGGGATGTCGAGGTCACCTACCCCGGAAGACTCCAGCCCGCGCTGGCGCCGACCACCGCGACGATCCCCGACCGTGGCATCACCGCGATCGTCGGCCCTTCCGGCGCCGGCAAGTCCACGCTGCTCGCCGCGGTGCTCGGCCTCGCGCCGCACACCGGTGCCGTACGGGTCGGCGGCGCTCTGGTCACCGGCGCCCAGATGCGGCCGCTGGTCAGCTGGGTGCCGCAGCGACCGGTCTTCGTCGCCGGCTCGGTGACCGACAACCTCCGGCTCGCCGCACCTGAGGCGACCGACGAGCAGATTCTTGCCGTGCTTCGCCAGTTGCGCCTCGACATCGATCCAGCCACCGACCCCGCCCGGCTGTCCGCCGGTCAACGAGCGCGCATCGCGCTGGCCCGGGTGCTGCTGGCCGACCGGCCTTTCGTGTTCCTCGACGAGCCGACCGCGCACCTCGACGCCGACACCGGGCAGGTGATCGCCGAGACCCTCGTCGAGCTCTCCCGTGACCGTGCCGTCGTGGTGGTCGCCCACAGTGACTTGCTGGTGTCGCTGGCCGACCAGGTGCTGGCCATCGAGCCGGCCACATCGGTGCCGGCCCAGCCGGTGGCTTCCGGTGAGCGAGCCGCTGCCCCGGTGGCGGGGCCTGCCGTCGGGCAGCCGGTCGCCCGATCGCGCTTCCTCCTCCCGACCCTGCTCGCCGCGGGCGCCAACCTCTCCGGAGTGGCACTTACCGCCACCGCCGGCTGGCTGATCGTGCGCGCCTCCGAGCAACCACCCGTGCTCGCACTGCTGGTCGCCATCGTCGGCGTACGCACCTTCGGGATCGCGCGACCGGTGCTGCGCTACATCGAGCGGCTGCTCGGTCACGACGCGGCGCTGCGCCAGCTCGCCGACCGCCGCGTCGAGGTGTACGACACGCTGGTGCCGCTCACCCCCGGTGCGCTCGGCCGCAGGCCGGGTGAGGTGCTGACCGCGATCGTCGACGACGTCGAGTCCACCTCCGATCGGCAACTGCGGATGCTGATGCCACTGCGCGCCGGCCTGGTCACGGTCGCCGTGGTCGTGCTCGGTGTCGCCCCCGTTCTGCCCGCCGCCGCGGCCGTCCTTGGCCTGGCCGCGGCCGTCATCGTGGTGTC
Organism: Nocardioidaceae bacterium; assembly: GCA_047605165.1. GTDB lineage: Bacteria > Actinomycetota > Actinomycetes > Propionibacteriales > Nocardioidaceae > SSC3. Next base: position 7,111 of record JASGGG010000005.1, on the reverse strand, counting down.
GTCCCTGGTGATCGCGCGGCGTCCCGCTGCCCGAGCCGAGCCCGAGGCCTTGGCGGCCCGGGCCCGGATCAGCGCGCTGGTCGAGGACGCCGTACAGGCCCGGGACGAGCTCGGCACCTGGCGAGCCACCGGCCCTGCGGTCGATCAGATCGTGGCGGAGGGTGCCCGGCTCGGTGCCGCCTCGATGCACACCGCACGCGGCATCGCAACCGCCCGTGCCGTGGCGCTCGTCGTCACCGGACTCTGCGTCGCAGCGGTCGGTGCCGTGGCGTCCGGCCCGGTCCCTAGCCCGGTCTCTGGCCCGGTGTTCACCCTGCTGGTGCTGACCCCGCTTGCCCTGTTGGACGTACTCCTTCCGTTGGCCGACATCGGCGCGGTATCCGCACGCACCGCGGCGGCCGGGCAACGCCTGGGTGCGTTCGAGCAGCTCCGGCCGCTCGTTGCCGACCCTTCCGCGGCGCGACCGCTGCCCGAATCGGCAGACCTCCGGCTGGACCACGTGGACGCAGGCTGGGGAAACGTGCCGGTGCTGCGCGACCTGAGTCTCACGCTGCCCGAGGGCGGCCGTGTCACGGTGACCGGTCCGTCGGGCTCCGGCAAGAGCACCCTGGCCGCGCTGCTCGTACGCTTCCTGGACCCCTCGCGCGGTTCCGTCCGGGTCGGCGACACGGACCTGGCAGCCCTACGCCTGCGCGACACACGAGCGACCGTCGGGCTGGTCGACGACGACCCGTACGTCTTCTCCTCGACGCTTGCCGCGAACCTGCGGCTCGCCCGCACCGACGCCACCGACGCGGACCTCGAGGCTGCGCTCGGGCGCGCGGGCCTGGGCGCTTGGCGAGCCGCCCTGCCGCTGGGCCTGGAGACGATGCTCGGCGACGGGTACGCCACGGTGTCGGGCGGCGAACGCGCCCGGCTGGGCGTCGCACGCTGCCTGCTCGCCGACTCGCCCGTGTGGGTGCTGGACGAGCCCACTGCCCACCTCGACCACGCGACGGCCCGCACGGTGACCGATCAGGTGCTGGCCGCGGGGGAGAGGCGCACGATCGTCTGGATCACTCACGACGAGGCCACTGACGGGGGACTCGCCCGTAGCCTGACCTTACCCGGATCGCTCGGCACCCGGGGCACAATGAGGGAGGTATTGCCTGAGGGGGCGACGTAGTTGGTCAGCATCTATCTGCTCGACGACCACGAGGTCGTACGTGAGGCGCTGCGGCATCTGCTGGAGGCGTCCGGACGCGTCACGGTCGTCGGCGACTCAGGGTCGGCCGTCGTCGCGACCCAGGAGATCCCGGCCCTCAAACCCGACGTCGCCATCCTCGACGGCCGCCTCGCCGACGGCTCCGGCATCGAGGTGTGTCGTGACGTCCGGGCGGTCGACCCGAATCTCAAGGCGCTGATCCTGACCAGCTATGACGACGACGAGGCGCTGTTCGCCGCGATCATGGCGGGAGCCGCCGGCTACCTCCTCAAGGAGGTCAACGCCGTCGAGCTGATCCAGGCCATCGAGCGCGTTGCCGCAGGCCAGTCGCTGATCGACCCCACGATGACCGAGCGGGTCCTCGACCGCCTGCGCAACGGCCCGAGCGTCGCCGAGGAACTCGCCGCTCTCTCGGAGCAGGAGCTCACCATCCTGCGACACATCGCCGGCGGCCTCACCAACCGCCAGATCGGCGAGAAGATGTTCCTGGCCGAGAAGACCGTGAAGAACTACGTCTCCAGCATCCTCGCCAAGCTCGGCCTCGAGCGCCGCACCCAGGCCGCCGTACTCGCCGCCAAGCTGCTCCCACAGCGTCCGCGCTGACGCGGCGCTTGATCGCCTTGTTGGTAGGATCGGGCCATGTCCAGCCAGCAGGCATTCGAGAAGGTCAGCCTCACGATCGAGGCGGACGTCCTCCACCGGGTCCGGGACCGAGTCGAGCCCGGCAAGGTCTCGGCGTATGCGACCCTGGCGCTCCGTAGACAGCTCGAGCGTGACGGCCTCGACGACTTGATCGAGGAACTGGTCGAGGGTTTCGACGTCAAGATTGCCGCAGTCTGAGCGCTATTTCCTCTGGCAGTGCACGTTGACGGTGACCGACTCTCCGGCGCCGACGTTGACGGCTTGTTGGGCGGAGCACGCGTCGGGGGAGCCCTTCTTCGTGCCGTAGCCCGGTGAGGTCGCCAGCACACTGTAGGTGCCAGGTGGTAGATAGGCCTTCCAGCGGCCACGGTCATCCGCTGCGACGGTCTGGTCGATCGTGCCGTCGCTGCTCACGATGTGCACGATGCCGGCATGCGGGTCGGCCCTGCCCGGTGCCGGGCCACCGACCCATTCCAGCCGTCCGGTCAGCGTCGCGGAGGAGGCGACCGGCCCGTGGTCGTACACCACGATGCTGCTGCCGCGACGAACGGGCGTGCCGACCTCGGGGTCGGTCGTGACAGGGCGCCACTTGCCCAGGGGGGCGGCGCGCTTGCGTACGACATGGAAGCCCGCGGCGTCCAAGGCGGCGATCTGACTGGTCAGGGTGGGAAGGCCCGCCCCTCCGGCCGGTTCCCCGGACGGGACCGTGAGCCAGCCGCTCGCCAGGGTGATACGGGAGGTGTCGAGTGAGCGTTGCGTCAGCCCGGCGGCGGATCCGCTCAGCCGGGCTCTGAGCTCCCCGGTGGGGCTGCCTTCGATGTCGACGCTGGCCTGGTCTGGGGACGATCCCTCGGGAAGCGGCGGGCAGCCGACGGCGACCCGCCATTGCGTGATCGTGACGAAGGGGGTGCTCGGTCCCTGGCAGTAGATCCCCGGCACGACCGGCCAGGCTTGCGGAACGGCGACAACCGTGCGGCCGACGCCGACCCATTTCATCCCGGTCGGCGGTGTCGGCACCGTTGGGGCCTGATCCACTGGCGGAGGGCCGTCGTTGCGGGCCTGCTGGCCCACGGCGACGGCACCGACCGCGACGAGCAGGCTCGCGACGGCCGTGCCGAGCACGGCCCTGCGTCGCCGACGGCCTCGTGCGGCATGCCCGTGGCGGAGCAGATCTGCTAGAGGCGGCGGCGAGACCGGCACGCGCTCGACAGCGCGGTCGAGCAGGTCGGAGAGGATCTGGTCACTCATGAGTTTCCTTCCCGCAGCACGGCCAGGTCGGGGTTGGCGGCCAGCGTGGCCAGCGCCCGGGACAACCGGCTCTTGACCGTGCCATGCGCGACCCCGGTGGCTTGGGCGATCTGCTGCTCGGTGAGATGGAGGTAGTAGCGCAAGACCACAGCTTGGCGCTGTGCCTCGGGCAGCCGACGGAGTGCGCGGATCAGCGCGTCGGCGTCGTCGACTCGTGCGGTGTCGTCCGGTGCGATCTGCTCGGGGACCTCCGCGGTGGCGTGCTCGCCCCACCAGCGCCGACGGCGACTCTGGCGAAGCAGGTTGAGCTGGACCCGCGCGACGTACGCGTCACGATGGTCGGCCTTCTCGACGCCGGCCCACTTCAGGTAGCACCGCAACAAGGTCTGTTGCGCCAGGTCTTCGGCTTCGGCTACGTCGCACCCGAGGAGTACGCCGGCGCGTACGAGGGTGTGCCAGCGTGCGGCGGCGTAGTCGCTGAAGTCGGAGTCGTGGTCCATCACTGTTTCAGATGACCTGTCTCACCCGATCGGTTCCGCGGTCGCCGGCGGGCTGCGTGTTGCTCCGGAGAGTTTCAGTCACCAGGCGACTGAAACTCTCCGCTCTGTTGGCCGAGTCGTGACCTGGTCGGGTTGCCCTCGGCCGGCAGCGCTTTGTACAGCTCTGGCTGTCCGGACATGCGGGAGGCCCCGGAGCGGTTTCGGGTGCGCCCCGGGGCCCCGCAAGGGCAGAGAAGCTGGCATTGCATCGTGGGAGATCGATGCGCCAACGGAAGTCCCCCCTGGGATTTCCCCTCAGCCTGGCTTCCGGTGGATACGGGCCGGTCGCCGAGAACTAGCATCCCCTATCACCCGTCCGGTGTGTACCCGGTCAGCCGAAAATTCCACGATCCGGGACCTTCGTCCCTAGCGGAGGCGTGTCCGCGCATGACATCTGTCATGTTCGGGTCAGAAATGGGTACAGGGATGGGACTAGGGCAGCGGCTCGAGGACGCCGTAGTCACCGACCTGGGCGGCGAGCTCGCGCAGTTGGTCCCGCCCGTCGCCCAGCGTGTGGTCGATCGCGGTCAGCCGCATCGCGTAGTGACCGACGGCGTACTCCATCGTCATCCCGATGCCGCCGTGCAACTGGATCGACTCCTTGCTGACGTGCCGTCCGGCCTGGCCGGCCTGGAGCTTGGCTCGACGCCCGGCGTCCACCAGCTGCGCGGGGTCCGAACCGTCGAGCGCAACCAGCGTCGCCCAGGAGGCGACACTCGTGGCCAGCTCCAGGCTGACGTACATGTCCGCTGCCCGAAACGTCAGCGCCTGGAAGGTCTTGAGGGGCACCCCGAACTGCTTGCGGGTACGCAGGTACTCGGTCGTCAGGTCCAGCGACGTCTGCATCGCGCCGACCGCCTCGTGGGCGTACGCGATGCGCGCGAGCGCCACTGCCTGCTCGATCAGCGGTGTCGCGTCCGTCGACGGGTCGCCCAGCGGCGTCGCGCTCACTGCGTCGAAGGCGATCGCGGACGCCCGGCCGCCGTCGAAGGTCGCGTACGACGTGCGCGTGACCGCTGAACCGTCCACCTGGAACAGCGCCGGGTGCCCGTCGACCTGGGCGCTCACCACGATCACGTCCGCGCGACCGCCGTTCAGTACCGGCTCCTTGCTGCCCCGCAGCGTCCAGCCATCGCCGGACGCCACCGCCGTGACCTCGCCGCCGTCGTGGGCGAACGCCGCGATCACGGAGCCGTCGGCGATACCGGAGACGTCCCCTCCGGCCGCGGCGATCAGGCCGCCGGCCAGCACGACCACCTCGACGAACGGATCGGGTGCGCACACGCGGCCGAGCTCCCCGGCGACGACGGCCACCTCCGCCGGCCCGGCGCCCATGCCGCCGGCCTCCTCGCTGAACGGCAGCCCGAGGACGCCCATCTCGGCGAGCTTGGCCCAGGTGCCCTCGTCGAAGCCGGGGTCCTTGGCGGTCGCTGCGCGGCGGCCGTCGATGCTGGCGTACTGGTCGGTGAGCAGCGCCCGGACGGCGTCGCGCAGCGCGAGCTGTTCCGCGTCGAACTCGAAGTCCACGGTCCCTCCTCCTCAGAGTCCGAGAATGGTGCCGGCGATGATCTGCCGCTGCACCTCGTTGGAGCCGCCGTAGATGGAGGCCTTGCGGAAGTTGAGATAACGGGGAGCCGCGACCTGCGCCCACTCGGGCACCGTCGAACCATCACCCGAGGCAAGAGAATTGGGGCCGGCCAGGTCGACGACCAACTCCATCACGGCCTGCTGGAGCTCGGTGCCCTTGAGCTTCAGCACCGAGGATGCCGGATGGGCCTTGCCGCCGCTGGAGTCGGCGACAACGCGCAGCGCGGTCAGCTCGAGGGCCAGCAGCTCGTTCTCCAAGGTCGCGAACTCAGCCGCGACCAACGGGTCGCGCAACTGATCCCCGGCGTACTCCTTGGCCTGGGCGAGAAGCCGCTTGGTCGAGGCCACGGGTGCGACGCTGACGCGCTCGTTGCCGAGCAGGAACTTCGCATAGTCCCAACCCCGGTTCTCCTCACCGACCAGGTTCTCGACCGGCACGACCACGTTGTCGAAGAAGACCTCGTTGACCTCGTGGCCGCCGTCGATGAGCTGGATCGGCCGGACGGTCAGGCCCGGCGTCGTCATGTCGATGAGCAGCATCGAGATGCCGGCCTGCTTCTTGGGTGCGTCCGGGTCGGTGCGGACGAGCGTGAAGATCCAGTCGCCGTACTGTCCCAGCGTCGTCCAGGTCTTCTGGCCGTTGACCACGTAGGTGTCGCCGTCGCGCACCGCCGTCGTCCGCAGCGAGGCGAGGTCGGATCCCGCGTCGGGCTCGGAGAAGCCCTGCGACCACCAGATGTCCATGTTGCGGGTCGGGGGCAGGAAGCGCTCCTTCATCTCCTGGGAGGCGAACTGCGCGATCACCGGTCCGATCATGCTGGCGTTGAACGGCAGGGGAGCCGGTACGGAGGCCAATTGCATCTCCTCGCGCCAGATGTGGCGCTGCAGGGAGGTCCACGGCTGGCCACCCCACTCGACCGGCCAACTCGGCACCGCGATGCCCGCCGCGTTCATGATCCGCACCGATTCGACGAGGTGTTCCTTCTCCAGCTCGCGGCCGCTCGCGGTGGCGTCGCGGATCTCCTGGGGGATCTTCGTGGTGAAGAACTCCCGCATCTCCTCGCGGAAGGCTTCGTCTTCTGGGGACAGCCGAAGTTTCACGGGGTGCTCCCTTGGCTACTCGTCGGTACGCCTACCCTACGGGACCGGGTCGGCGCCAGAAACGCGCGAGCGCGCATGGCGGGCCGAAGCTATGCGTCCCTCGTCGGCGCACTGCTCGTTGCGGTGGCCGAGCCGGGCCTGTGCGCCCTGCCCACTCCCCGCCAGGTTCATAGGCGCGGCACAGCCGGTGCAACGTTGTGGCAACGACGCCGACCTAGGCTGTGATTGTTATCACTATCCGACCCCCAACGGAGGCATATCATGCCCGTCTTCTCACCCCCCGGCAGCGCCGACTCCGGGATCGAGGTCAAGAGCCGTTACGACCACTACATCGGTGGCCAATGGGTAGCGCCGGTCAAGGGCGCCTACTTCGAGAACATCACGCCGGTCACCGGCAAGCCGTTCACCGAGATCGCCCGCGGCACCGCGGAGGACATCGACGCTGCGCTCGACGCCGCACACGCGGCCGCACCGGCCTGGGGCAAGACCCCCGCGGCCGAGCGCGCCAACATCCTGCTCCAGATCGCCGACCGGATGGAGGCCAACCTCGCCGACCTGGCCGTCATCGAGACCTGGGACAACGGCAAGGCCGTACGCGAGTCGATGGCCGCCGACCTCCCGCTCGCCGTCGACCACTTCCGCTACTTCGCCGGTGCCCTGCGTGCCCAGGAAGGGACGCTCGGGGAGATCGACGAGAACACGGTCGCCTATCACTTCCACGAGCCCTTGGGCGTGGTCGGCCAGATCATCCCGTGGAACTTCCCGATCCTGATGGCGGTCTGGAAGCTCG